>JBPOJC010000038.1:0-22004 GCA_052034135.1 Caldisericota bacterium
TTCTTACCGCATCTAATTTACCTTTCTATGCATGGCTCTCAATATTAAGGCAACTTGCAGCTTTTGCAATATCAGTTGTTTTTTCTATTGTATATGGTTACATTGCATCTCACTATAAAAAAGCAGAAGCAATTATGATACCTTTACTTGATGTTATGCAATCTATTCCACTACTATCTTTCCTTCCAATATTTGTTATTTCTCTCATAAACATATTCCCAAATGAAAGATTAGGATTGGAGATTGCCTGCATTTTATTAATTTTTACAAGCCAGGTATGGAATATGGCTTTCAGCATCTATGGATCAATGAAAGCAATACCGAGAGAGTTTAAAGAGGTAGCAAATATATTCAATTTCAATAAATTTTTAAGGTTCTTTTATGTTGAATTACCAGCATCTATGATAGGCTTTGTTTGGAACAGCATGATGTCTGTAGCTGGTGGATGGTTTTTTCTTATGGCTTCAGAAATGTTTGTGCTTGGTGGAAAAGATTTTAGATTGCCAGGATTAGGTTCATATCTCCAGCTTGCTGCCATGGAGGGAAATGTTCATGCAATTTTAATGGGGTTAGGAACCATCATCTTAATAATTGTTTTAATAGACCAATTAATCTGGAGACCATTGATTGCCTGGGCACAAAAATTTAAAACAGAACTAAAAGAGGAAGAAGTCCCAACTTCCATGCTTCTTGTTCAACTTAACCGTTCCAAAATTGTAAAAGCTATTTCTAATTCCTGGAATAATTTTATCGACAGAATAACCATTAGGCAAATTGAGAAGAAAAAAACAAAATCTCCAATTCAAGCGCAAAGAAAACAGAAGTTTTCTTACACTTCTATAATAGTCTATAGCCTTCTTGTTTTATGCATAGGTTATGGATCAATTATGTTTTTTGCATTAACCAAAAATTTAGCAGCGGGAAGCTGGACAAATATTTTAATTTCAGACCTTTTGACTTTGCTCAGAGTTATTATAGCAGTTTTTATCTCCCTACTTTGGACTGTTCCGCTTGGAGTTGCAATAGGATTGAATAAGAAATTAGCAAATAAACTTGAACCAATAGTTCAAATTTTAGCTTCTATTCCGGCAACTGCAGTTTTTCCAATTATAGTAATGTGGTTAATAAATTCGAGAGGTGGAATTAATTTAGCGTCTATTGTTCTTATGCTTTTGGGTACACAGTGGTATATCTTATTTAATGTTATAGCTGGTGCTCAATCAATTCCAGCAGACTTAAAAGAAGTTTCTAAAATTTTTAGGCTTAGAAATTTTGACAAATGGAAGGTATTAATCCTCCCTGCAATTATGCCTCAACTTATTATTGGGCTTATTACGGCAACAGGAGGAGCATGGAATGCTTCAATAGTTTCTGAATATGTAGAATTTCGTGGTAAAATATATAAAACTAAAGGAATTGGCTCTTTAATAAATATTGCCACGAGCAAAGGAGATTATGCTTTACTTGCAGGTAGCACGTTAATAATGATAATTACTGTTGTATTAATAAATAGATACGTTTGGAGAAAAATTTACTGGAAATCAATTAAACATAGTGCGTAAAAGGAAATGAAATGATATTAAAGGGTGAAAACTTAACAGTCAAATTTGATATGCCTAACAAAACAAGTATTACAGTGGTAGAGGATATAAATATTGGCCTCTACGAGGGAGAATTTGTCGCAATTCTTGGAGCATCGGGGTCTGGTAAATCTACCATTTTAAGGTGTCTTGCAGGTCTACTAAAACCTACTCAAGGTAAAATCTTCTATCACGGGCAGGAATTCTCTGATGTAAACCCAAATATATCAATGGTATTTCAATCTCCTGCTCTTTTCCCATGGTTAACTGTTTTTGATAATGTTGCTATAGGCTTAAAAGCAAAAGGTCTTCCTAAACCACAAGTTGAAAAAAAGACTTATGAAGCAATAGATCTCGTAGGTTTAGATGGTTTTGAGACTGCTTATCCAAAAGAACTTTCTGGAGGCATGCAGCAAAGAGTCGGATTTGCAAGAGCCTTGGTAGTTGAACCAGAAATTCTCTTTATGGATGAACCATTTTCAGGTCTTGATATTCTTACAGCGGAAAACTTAAGAACAGACCTGCTTGAATTGTGGATAGGAAATAAGATTCCAACCAAAGCAATGCTTCTTGTAACACACAGTATTGAAGAGGCATTATTTATGGCTGACAGAATAATCATATTGAGCAAAAATCCGGGAAGGATTAAAGAAGAAATACCTGTCAACATTCCTCACTGGAGAGAAAGAGATCATCCCGAATTCGCAAGACTTTTAGACCACATTTATAGTGTTATGATAGGCAAAGAAGTTATTTCCCACATTGGCGTACAGCAAAGAACTAGCGAAAAACTGGCAATTCCTTCCATAAGAGTAGGAACATTAACAGGTTTTATTGAGTTAATATCTGATCAGGGTGAACAAATAGATATTTATAAACTCGCTGATGACCTTTTAATGAGTATTGACGAAATGCAGCCATTAATAGAAGCAGCAGAAATGCTCGGTTTTGTGGAAATTAAATACGGTGACATTATAATAACAGAGGAAGGTAAAAACTTTGCTGAGGCAGATTTACTGCATAAGAAAGAAATTTTTAGAAAAACTGTTCTTGAAAAAGTACCATTCATCAAACAAATTGTCGAAATTCTTGAACACAAAACCAACAAAAGAATGAATGAAGAATTTTTTATTGATATTCTAAAACAGAAATATTCTGAAGAATCCGCGAAGGAACAGCTTAATATAGCTATTGATTGGGGTAGATACAGTGAGCTATTTGCATACGATGAAGACAGTCACGAATTATTTATAGAGGAACAACCAAGTAATTAATGGATATTAAAACATTAAAGGGAACCATAAAAGACGTTTCTGCAATAGTATTTGATAAAGATGGGACAATCGTTGGTGGAGTAAATTTATGGAAAAAGTTATTTAATTACCAGATGAAGGCAGCAGAAGAGTTAGGTCTTAATATTAGAGAAATAGCTGATGAAATTTTTGGAGCTCGGGATGCTCTACCATATTCTCCGCTTGTTACATTTCATGCATCTGAAGCCCCTATTCTTATTGCTGTAGCTATATGGTTAACCTATAAATTACCATGGTTTAAATGTAAAGAATATGGGGAAAAGATTATAGAGCTTGGAGCAAAAATGGTTAGCAAAGAGGAGCTACTTGAGCCTTTACCGTATGCAGTTCAAGCAATAAATTTTTTTAGTAAATTTGTGCCAATATGTATTGCAACTTCAGATAACCGAGAAAATACAATAGAAATGGTAGAATATTTAAACATTCAGGATAAAATTAAATGCATTGTTACATCAGATGAAGTAGAAAAAGGTAAACCAGATGCCGATATATTGTTTAAAATCGCTGAAACCTTAAATATAGAACCCCAAAAATTATTACTGGTTGGGGACAACGAAATCGATGTAGAAACTGCGAAAAGAGCAGGGGCTAAATCAATAATTATTGGAGAAAAAGACTTAGGCGCTGATGGATGGGTTAGAAACTTTTTAGAATTTATTGAATTAAATAAAGAAAATAACTATGAATAGTAAAATTTTAATCTCACTTTTAAAAACTGCTCTTTTTGTTGCCCTAATTGCAATAGGCGGAATTATATCTTTTCCAATTCCTTTCTCTGAAATCCCTTTTTCATTGCAAATTTTATTTGTACTGCTTGCTCCTCTCGTATTAGGTCCTGCGTTTGGCACTATAGCTTGTGCTGTATATGTACTTTTAGGAGTTATTGGCTTACCAATTTTTGCCGGGATGAGGGCAGGACCAGTCGTTTTAATAGGTCCTACTGGAGGGTATTTAATAGGTTTTATTATATCCGCTCCTTTTTCTGGACTATTGTCAAAGAAAGTCCATCCACTTATATCATTGTCTGTTAGTCTTTTAATTATTTATATCATTGGGGTATTACAATTCAGTTATGTAACAAAGATTACTCTTACAGCAGGAATAATTGGAGGAGTTTTACCATTTCTACCTTTTGATATCTTCAAGCTATTAATTGCTTATTTTGTATATCTTAAACTTCCAAAGGAACTCAAGTAAAGGAGTAAACACAAAAAGAATGGGAAATATTTTAACAATTATCTCTATAATAGTCACTTTTCTATCTATTATTTTATTTTTATTAGGAAACAGAAATAGAATTTTTGAGAAGTATGCTGTTGTATTTTCTTATACATCTGCAATTTTTACGATACTTATATTTATTTTTTTAGCATATTTATTCCTAACTCATAATTTTTCATATCTTAATGTTTATAGATACACAAATTTACAGATGCCAGCTGGGTTAACATTTGTCTCGGTATGGGCTGGACAATCTGGCTCGTTTCTTTTATGGGCAGTTTTTAATTCAGTTGCTCTCTTAATCTCTCTTAAAGATAAAATTTGGAGAAGATTTACATCTTCCATAGTTCTCTCAATTTTGCTTATGGTGCTTATACTTTTTTATACCTCCTCCCCTTTCGCTCTAACTCAAAAAACAGTAAGCGATGGTTTAGGCTTAAATCCAATGCTTTCCCACCCATTAATGTATATCCATCCACCATTTGCTTTCTTAGGTTATGCTTTTCTTGGCTTAATATATGCATATGCTGTATCTTCACTAATTAAGAGAGAATATTCTTCATGGATAAAAAAAACTCAAAAATGGATAATGTTATCTCTTCTTGGTTTTACTGTCGCAATTGTGCTGGGTTCACTTTGGGCATACGAAACTCTCGGATGGGGTGGATACTGGTCATTTGATCCCATTGAAAATGGCACTTTGATAACATGGTTATTTATTGTAGCATTACTACACACTTCCCTACTATATAAGAGATATGGAAGAGGTTTAAAATTCTCAATACTTTTAGCAATACTATCCTTCGCAGGCGTAATGCACACTACCTTTCTTACAAGGTCTGGCTTGCTTGCCAATATCTCAGCACATTCGTATGTAGAAAGTGGTCTGCTTTACGGATTATTATTTTTAGAAATTATTATTCTTATAATCCCGCTAATTTTATTTATATTAAGATTTAACGATATAAAGGAAAATAAGAAGAGAGTTAAACATATCTTTTATGAAGAGTTTGCATTATTTCTTGCCCCAATATTAATACTATTATTGGCTTTAGTATTAATTATTGGTACTAATTATCCACTTTTCACCTATTTATTAGGAGAGGCAAAAAATATACAACTCTCCTTTTATTATAGGTATTTTTCAATATTCAGTATTATTCTTATATTAGGAATCGCTTTTGGAAATATTTGTGGCAAGCATCACCCTCTAAAATTTAATACATTTTTAAGAGCATCTTTTGTTTATTTATTTATTTCAGTTTCTTTATCGCTACTTTTCTTTATACTTTTCGATTTACCAGTAACTCCTCTAAACTTTATAATTGCTTTAATTGGGTTTTTAGCAATTTCAACTTCATTTAAAGGCTTAAAGCATTTAAGGCTTAAAAATATTGGAGGAAAATTAACTTCAGTTGCCATTGGCATTCTTTTAATTGGTGTATTTTTTTCAAGTACTCATGATTCTTCATTAAGGGTGAACCTATTTAAAGAAAGAACATTTATTGAAAATAGTTATAGCTTCTTACTAAAAGACGAATTCGAAAGAGAAAAAAAATATCTTGGAGAAGTAGAATTCCTAAAGATTGAAATGAAAGGAAACGGTGAACTCTTCACCGCTAAACCTAAGTTCTGGCATTATACAAATAGTTTAGGAAAAGAAGTCTCTATCCCGATGCCCTATATAAAGAAAACATTAAAAAAAGATTTTTACGTCTCTCCTGCTTTGAATGGCGAAGCAACTATTAAAAAGGAAGAAAAGAGAGAAATTGCTGACTACACAATAAAGGTTTTATCAATAGAAGAGGAGGAAAGGGGAGAAAATCTAATAGAACAGACTGTTAAATTAGATATAAATTTTAATGGAAAGAGTGAAAGCTTAAGTTTAATTAGGGGAGTTGATAAAAAAGGTTTCGTGCTTTATTCTAACCCTGTTCACTCAACTCTTTTAAATGAAGCCATTGAACTTAAAAATTTTTCTTTAAATGAGATTACAATAACTTCACCTACTATATCTAATTCGATTGAAATGGAGATAATTAAAAAACCTCTTATGAGCTTTGTGAGGTTTGGGTATTATTTGATTATTTTTGGATTGCTACTCAGTACAATAAAGAGGTTTATAATTAAGGCGAACAATAATTAACCACTTTTAAAATATACTATAAAGGAAAGGGGGTAAGCAGAGATAGACTTAAAAAGAATTATCAAACTAATTGTTGCAGCGGCACTTTGTTATGCTATAGGTTTACTTTTTAAAAGTATTTTCAATTCATATTTATGGACATTGGTCGGTAGTTTTATAGGTGTAATTCTTGGTCTTTTCATTCTACCATTTATAACTGATTTAATTTTATCTTTAATATTTTCAATTCGATTGTTATTATTTAGATTTTTAAAGAGAAAATCATTTATCATAGATAGTAGTGCAATTCTTGATGGTAGAATTATTGAACTATTGAAAACAGGTTTAATTGATGGCCCTATTTTTGTATCATCTATTACTCTTGACGAAATGCGAAGGATGCAGAATTCGTCAGAATTATACAAGTCAAGAATAAAAAGAGGGTTTGAATCCTTAGAAGCAATCAGTAAAATAAAAAAAGGAAATTTTAGAGTTATTGTCTACTCAAAGACTCCAAAATCAATAAGAGAACATATTTTAAAGGTTGCAAAAGCTATAGGCGCTAGCATAATAACGCTTGATTCAGAATTAACAGAAATGGGCAGAAGTAGAGGATTAAATGTAGTAAATATTAATGAGGTTGCTTTGGCTTTTAGACTTCAAATTCTTCCTGGTGAACAATTTGAAGTATTATTAACAAAAGCTGGCAAGGAACCAAGGCAAGGTGTTGGATACTTAGAAGATGGCGTTATGGTTGTATTGGAAGATGGAAGAACTCACCTAAATAAAAAAGTTTTAGCTGAGTGCACTTCAATTTTACAATCGCCTTCAGGAAAAATAATTTTTGGGAAATATATTCGAGATGTCAAAGAATAATAGTTTTACTTCATGTATAATTGTTGCCTATGGCAGTGGAAAAAGATTTTCTAAGAGCGTTAATAAATTATTAATACCCCTCGAAGGAATTCCCATATTTGAGCATTCTTTGAAGAAATTTAATTCAAATAATAAAATTAATGAAATAATACTCGTTGCAGAAGAAAGCTTAAAAGATTATCCCAAAATTAAAAAATACGAGAAAATAAAGCATATTGTTAAGGGTGGTAAAACTCGTGAAGAAAGCGTTTTAAGAGGAATTGAAAATATATCAGAAAAAGCTGATTTTGTATTAATACACGACGCTGCAAGACCGCTTTTTCCTGCTACCTTAATAGAGGAAGAAATAAAAGAATTAACAACAGGCACAATCGATGGAGTCATCCCGGTTTTACCCATTTATGATGCAATAAAATTAGTGGATGAAGACTATGTAATTTTTGATAAAAAGACTTACTCCTACTTTAATAAAAATCTAAAACTAACTCAAACTCCTCAAGGTTTCGTTGTAAAAACATTAAAAGATGCATTCTCAAAAAATATTGATAAATTAGATAATTTTCGAGATGAAGCAGAATTAATTTTAAGCTCCTTTGAAGGTGCCAAAATAAAAACCATAAAAGGTAGCTTTTCTGCACACAAATTAACCTCTAAAGATGACCTTGAGATACTAAAAGCTTTTGAATTAAATGAAATTAGAACTGGACTTGGTTATGATTTCCACCCTTTTATTAAAGACAGACCATTAATTATTGGAGGAATAGAAATTCCGTTTTCCTCAGGCTTAAGCGGTGATTCAGATGCAGATGTTCTTACACACTCAATAATTGATGCAATTCTCGGTGCTTTAGGAATGGGTGATATAGGATTACATTTTGGGGTAGGAACAAATGAGGTTTTGGGAGTAAGAAGTACAAAACTACTTTTAAGTTTAATGGAAGAAATTCCTGAATCTGAAATAATAAATTTGGATTCAACTATAATTTGTAAAGAACCTAAAATTTCTGATTATTCAGAAAAAATAATTGAAAACATCTCCAAAATATTAAGAATAGATAAAGATAGAATTAATTTAAAAGCAACAACAGATAAAGGTTTCGATGCTGCAGGAAGAGGAGAAGGAATAAGAGCAATTACAATTGCTACATTAAATTATTATAAAGGGGGAATCTAATTTATGGAAGATGAAATAATAGAAAGAGTAAAAAATCTTGTTTCAATAATGAAATCAAATAATTTAAAATCTATCTCAATTCAATCAAAAGACTTCTCCATTCAGATAGAGAGTGGAGAAATTTTTAATATTGAGAAAAAAGAGTTAGTAGAAGCACTCGAAGAGAAGAAATCACCCGCAAATGATGAAGAGAAAGATAATGATAGTTACATTTTTGTAAAAGCTCCTCTTATTGGAACTTTCTATAGAGCTCCCTCGCCAGATTCTTCGCCTTTTGTTGAAATAGGCGATATAGTAGAGCCAAAACAAACACTCTGCATTATTGAAGCTATGAAAGTAATGAACGAGATAACAATTGAAAAAAAAGGAAAAATCATAGAAATTTACCCTGAAAATGGTGAGATGGTAGAATTTGGCAAAAATCTATTTAAAGTAGAACTCATAGAAGAGTGAATATCTTGATTTACATAAAAGATAGTATTACTGAATAAGAAAGGTTCTTTGTAGTGTTTAGAGAGACATTATTTAGAGCAGTTTTAATCAAAATTTAAAAGATTGCGAGAAGTTAAAATGAAGAAAATAAAGAGAATTTTGATAGCTAATAGAGGAGAAATTGCCTTAAGAGTTATAAGGGCATGTAAAGATTTATCAATCGAAACAGTCCAGGTATTTTCGGAAGCAGATGCTGATACAATTCCGGTAAAATTTGCAGATAGGTCAACATGTATTGGTCCTGCATCATCAAATTTAAGTTACTTAAATCCTTCAGCGATAATAACAGCGGCTTTACTCTTAGATGTTGATGCAATTCACCCTGGATATGGTTTTTTATCTGAAAATTCTTCATTTGCTTCCATTTGTGAAGATTATGGAATAAAATTTATTGGTCCCAATTCATCAATGCTTAAACTTATTAAAAACAAGGCAAATGTTCGAAAAATTGCAAAAGATATTGGTGTCCCAATACTACCGGGAACTCTTGATCCGATAGAAGATGAAGTTGAAGCAAGAATGGTTGCTTCAGAGATTGGTTACCCAATTCTTCTTAAGGCAGCTATGGGTGGAGGTGGCAGAGGAATAAGAAAAGTATCAAATCAGGAAGAATTGGAAGAGCTATTTGCTTTAGCAAAAAGAGAGTCCTTTACAGCTTTTGGTTCAGATGAAATCTATATTGAAAAGTATTTATCCAATCCAAGGCATGTGGAAGTTCAAATCCTTGGAGATGGAAAGGGTGGAGTTATCCATTTAGGAGTTAGAGAATGTTCTATCCAGAGAAAGCATCAAAAAATAATTGAAGAAGCTCCAACACTTGCCCTAAATAATAATCAAATTGAAAATTTAACCAGAACAGCTGTTAAGCTTGCAAAGGCTTTAAATTACGAAAATGCAGGTACTTTTGAGTTCCTTTCGGATGAAAGTGGTAATTTTTACTTTATGGAAGTAAATGCAAGAATCCAGGTTGAACATCCAATTACAGAAGAAACAACAGGAATTGATATTGTAAAAGAGCAAATAAAAATTGCAGAAAATGAAACCTTAAGTATTAGGCAGGAAGATGTAAAACAAAAAGGCTGGGCATTTGAATTTAGAATAAACGCTGAAGACCCTGAAACTTTTACTCCTCAGGCTGGTAAAATTGAATTTCTACATTTTCCCCTCGGACCAAATATAAGAATTGACTCTCATATATACTGCGGATATACAATTCCTCCTTTTTATGACTCCTTACTTGCCAAGCTAATTGTAAGGGGTCCAACAAGAGAAGAGTGTATAAATACAGCCAAGAGAGCTTTAGAAGAACTAACAATTGAAGGAATAAAAACAAATATTCCGCTTCTATTAAAAATAGTTAATGACCGAGATTTTTTAGAAGCAAAAATTAGCACAGCTTATTTAGAAAAATTAACCAATAATTGTACTATTTAATTATTTCAACCTGGTAAGTGTAAACTTCTAAATTTTGTGGATTTTTATACGAATCTGGAGGAAGTCCCGCTTTAGCGCATAAATGAGCCAAAAAAACCTCTTTATCAGGCAATTCTTCCCATACTTGCGGAAGAAATGTAGCTTGATATGGACCTTCTCTTATGATTACACCGTCTTCGCCTAGTTTTAATTTGCTAAGCAAATCATTTAAATCAGAGAACTCAAGTTTTTCTGGAACAGTTAAAATTGAAACTTCTATTTCCAAATCCTCCATTTCCCATTTTTCAAGAGGAGGAAAACGAGGATCTCGAAAAGCAGCATTCAAAGTATTATCAATTACATCCAGAATTAAGGGCTTTATTGGTAAAATGGTTCCTATGCAACCTCTTAAAGCCCCATTTCTATTTAATGTAACAAAAGTGCCTCTTTTTTCAAATAGTGCTGGATCATTAATTTCTTCCATGCTAACTTCGAGCTTTTTACCAGTGGAAAAATAATATTCAAGTGTCTTTCGCGATATACTCAAAATTTTCTTTCTTTGCTCTTCAGTGTACATAAACTTTACCTTTCTAATAAATTATTTACCCAAAAATTTGGATTCCCTAATAATTGATTTCGGGGATGACAGTTTGTAGACTTTCGAGAATGACGCACCCCCCCCCGTCACCCTGAGGAAGTGTCTTCTCCACGACCGAAGGGTCTCAAGCCACCAGTCGCCCTGAGGAGCTTCATTTTAGCGACGAAGGGTCTCAGCATCTAAAGTTTGTCAAACACAAATATGAATAAAAAGGAGAAGAAAGAACAGACAAGAATGTCTGTTCTACAACGATGAAAAGATTAAATGAGGAGATTCTTCGCTAACGCTCAGAATGACGGTGCATGGCACGGAGATTCCTTAAGGACATGTGCGATAATACTGCACTTTCGGAATGATATGGAGGAATAAGAAGTAACGCACCGCCCTCCCGATTAGTAAATATCGCCTCTTGGACCTATTTTTATAATAAGGATAACGTCCTTAATTTTCACAAAAAGCATTCTATACTTACCTATTCTAATTCTGTATATATTCTTTTCACCTTTTACAGGGACAATATCTAATGGTTGACTCTCTGATAATTTAAATAAAGCAAGAGCCACGAGAGCTTTATATTCTTTAGGTAATCTTCTATAGGACTTTAACGCATCTTTGGTTAACTCTATTTTATATCTTCCCATTTAATAGTATTTCCATTTTGAAGTTCTTTAATGCCTTTCTCGATATCCTCTTTTTCTTCCAAAGTTAGCGGAGTAATATCATATTCAACAAGAGTTTTCCAGAATATATCTACTAAAACATCTTTAGGCAATACCTTTAACATATTTACTATTGTATCTTCCGGGATGGAAAGATTTTTACTATTCAACTTAAACCTCCTTAATTACTCTTACTAAATATAGATTTAGCTTATATTTAGTGTCTCTTCAATATGTCCTGAAAGCAAGTTAAGCTTATAAATATATTATAATTCAATGGAGTAATATTACTACAATTAACATCACTAAATTTTAAGATTAATCCAGTAAATTTTACAATAATTGATTTCGGGGATGATCATACCCCCCCCACTGTCACCCTGAGGAAGTGTCTTCTCCACGACCGAAGGGTCTCAAGCCACCAGTCACCCTGAGGAGCATCTTTCCAGCGACGAAGGGTCTCCTTTTTTCTGTGAACCTGTGGGGAAAAAATGCTGCAGAATCTCCCTATCCTAATAGAAGCGCGTAACCACATTTAAACTATAATTTTCTTTAAGTTCCCCTGCAATATTTTCAATAAACGAAACCTGATAAGGAGAAACATTTTTAAAAGTAGGGTCTAACGTCTCATCGTTTTTAAATTGCTGAAGGGCATATTTCTTGCACCCTTTTATAATCTTTGCAATCTCTAAAATATCATCCTTATCAACTATTTTAGGAACTACAGTAGTTCTAAATTCATATTCTACATCACTTTTATTAGAGAGAAGGAGATTTATCGTTTCTTTTACTTTACTAAAACTATCATCAACGGACGTAGCGTAATCATATTTCTTAGGGGAACTTTTAACATCCACCGCAACATAATCAACCAAGTTCTCAAAAAGAATTTTAGATAACGCTTCAGGAGATGATCCATTTGTATCAAGCTTGATTTTAATATTCGGAATTAAGCCTCTGATTTTTCCCAAAAAGATAGGAAGATTTTCATAGATTGTCGGCTCTCCGCCAGTTATTACAACACCATCAATAAATTTAGCTCTTTGAGCTATTTTCTCTATACATTCATTCTCAGTTAAATCTTTTAAATTCCTAAGCCTCTCAGGTAAAACTAAGTCAACATTATGACAAAAAGGACACCTGAAATTACATCCACCAAAGAATAAAACCGCTGAAATAACACCCGGATAATCTATTAAACTTGTGCCGATAAAACCTTTTATCATTCTAAGCAATAACTTTTAAGTTTGATCTTTGGGAAAATTCTTTTTTCTTTCCCTTATTCCAATTCTCAACAGGCCTAAAATATCCAACTATTCTTGAATAAACTTCTGGTCTGATTATAACTTCACCATTTTCTTCATCTCTGATTCCATAATTGGCTAATTCAGTTTCAGTATGGTTCTTAGGGCAGAAACTATGTTCGCCATCGAGATAACCATGAACAGGACAAATTGAAAATGTAGGAGTTAATGTAAAATAGGGAAGCTTATAATTTGAAACAATCTTTTTAACCAATTCTCTACACATTCTAAAGTCATGTATGGCTTCCCCTAAGAAAAGATGAACTACCGTTCCACCAGTAAACAAAGTTTGTAAATCATCCTGATGCTCCAAAACTTCAAATATATCATGCACTTCATAAACAGGTAAATGAACAGAATTTGTATAATATGGCACTTCACTATCACCAGAAGTAATTATACTATCACCAAATTGCTCTCTATCCTTCTTTGCAAGTCTATAGGAGGCACCTTCTGCAGGAGTAGCTTCGAGATTATACAAATTACCAGTTTCCTCCTGAAAATCTCTTATCGTATCACGCATAAAGGTTATAACTTTAATTACCCAATTCTTTGCTTCTGGATCACCAATTGGTTTACCGAGAAAATTAAGAGAAGCTTCATTCATTCCGATAAGCCCTATGGTTGAAAAATGATTAGCCCAATACCTTCCAAAGTCTATTTTAACATTGTTAAGATAATATCTTGAGTAAGGATATAGCCCACGGTCAGTAAAGTTTTCTATTACCTTTCTCTTTATCTCAAGAGAGGTTTTAGCAAGTTCCATTGCATTTTTAAGATTTAAGAAAAAATCATCCTCATTTCTTGAAATGTAAGCAATTCTTGGAATATTTATTGTAACCACTCCAATCGACCCAGTTAAAGGATCTGCTCCAAAAAGTCCTCCACCCCGTTTCTTAAGCTCTCTTTTATCGAGCATGAGTCTACAACACATTGAGCGGGCATCGTCTGGACTCATATCTGAGTTTACAAAATTAGCAAAATATGGGACTCCATACTTTGCAGTCATTTCCCAAATTTTTTCTAAATCCTGCCTCTCCCAATCAAAGTCTTTTGTAATGTTGTAAGTAGGAATTGGGAAAGTAAAAATTCTACCCTTTCTATCGCCTTCCATCATAAGCTCGGCAAAGGCTTGGTTTATCATACTCATTTCTTCAGTAAAATCTCCATAAGTTGCATTGAGCTTTTGCCCGGCATAGACAATATTTTTATTTTTAAGATTATTGGGGGGTACAATATCAAAAGTTAAATTTGTGAAGGGAGTATTACCTGTAATAAATACCTGACCATTCCTTTTTGCTACAACTGTTTCGTTGTCAGTATGAACACTCCAAATCACTCCTTTATAGTCAACTACATTTATTTCTTGAATATAATCAGTTTTCGTCTCAGTAAGAGTCATTATATACTGAGCCTTTTTTGAAATACCACTGATCTTTCTTTCTTTTACATTAAAATTATAACCTGCTAATACTGCTATAGCAGATAATCCCTGTAAAATTTCAGGGTCAGTTACAGTTATTCTTTTTCTGCACTTTTCCTGCCAACCATCACCTTTTATATAGGTAGAAAGGAAAAGTCTGGCTTGCCTTTTGCTTAAGTTGAATAGAAATGATGGAAGTTTTTTAGATTTAGCATTAAGTAACTTATGAATAGTTTTACTCGAAGTAGGCGAAAGCCTTATATTTGTACAAGTCCCTAAACCTGTTTGAATTCTGGTAGTATAGTCAAAATCGAAATCATCTAATAGATTAATAATTTCTTCATAATTCTCGGGGTTTGCTGTGGCTGACTGATAGATACTAACTCTATGACTGCCATCTTTTTCTATAGTACCTTCAGATAAAATCCACGCTAAAAGCTCTAGCTGCTGGTCACTTATAGGGAAATCAGTGTTGCTATTTTTCCCTATGACAGGAATAGAAACAGGAGAACTAAACTCTAATATCTTTTCAATAGGCTCTAATTGATATTTATCTGAATTGAAAACTTTTCTCACTACCCTGTGCCTTGGAGATATAAGTTGATTTTGGCTTCTATTTTTAAGGTTATACATATAGCCATTATATTCTTTTACAAAAATATAATTCACTTCTTTTTTCTCTAAAGAACCATCATCCAGGTTGAAAGTGTAAATTTCATCTCCTTCTTTTAAATCATTGTAGCCTTTCCAGCCAGAAGAAGTTAAAATTTCTGTATCCTCAGAAAGACATTGAAAACCGACACGAGTTGGAACATTTAAATTAAAGATAAATTCCTGCATAGCTTGCTTTACTTCAGAATAAGCAAGTTTGTCAAAACGAATAAATGGAGCGAGCAAGGTATCAAAATTACTAAATGCTTGAGCTCCTGCTGCTTCACCCTGAAGAGTATAAAAAAAGTTAACAACCTGCCCTAAAGCTGTTCTAAAATGCTTTGGAGGAGCTGATTCAACTTTGCCCCTAACACCACCAAAGCCTTTCTGTAACAAGTCTTCAAGGCTCCACCCCACACAATACGGGCCAAGCACTCCGAGATCATGAATATGTAATAAGCCACTATCGTTTGCTATTTTAATTTCTTCGGGGTAAATCTTGCTCAGCCAATACTTTGCAACTAATGAACTTGAGACGTTAAAATTAAGTCCCTGGAGCGAATAGGTCATATTGGAATTTTCGTTTACTCGCCAGTCAGTCTTTTCCAAATATTCATCGACAAGTAGAACTGCAGACTCTTTTGTTAATTCAAGTTCACGCGCTTCTCTTCTTTTCTCCCGGTAAAGTATATAAGCTTTAGCAGTTTCAACGAAGCCACTCTTTATTAAGATTTTCTCAACTACATCCTGAATCTCTTCTACAGAAGGAATACTGCCTCTTCTAAAAAATTCTTTCTCTAAAATAAATTCAACATTTTTCGCTAATTCTTCTGACTCTTCTACAACTTTAGGAGAATCTGTAGCTTTGCCTGCCTTTTGAATGGCAATCATAATCTTATCTCTATTATACGGGACGATACTCCCATCACGCTTTCTTACAAGTCTCTCCATTTGGGGTAACCTTCTTCCTTAAATTATTTAATTCAAATAATAAAATAGCACTATTTTTTTGTTAGTTCAATCTTAATGGTACAAGTATTTTCTTTTAAAGAAAAAAGGAGATCCTTCGTCGCTTTCAGATACGCTCCCTTTACTTTTTCGTCATTCTGAGCGTAAGCGAAGAATCTCCTCATTTAATCTTTTCATCGTTGTAGAACAGACATTCTTGTCTGTTCTTTCTTCTCCTTTTTATTCATATTTGTGTTTGACGAATTTTAGATGAGGAGACCCTTCGGTCGCTTAGGAAGACGCTCCCTCAGGATGACGGTGGGGGTGAGTTTCTACATCGCCTTAAATAAGCTCCTCTCCTCAGGGTGACGGAGTGATGGTGAATGTGCCTATCATCCGCTAATGTTTTTTAAGTAAATCTAAAAAAGAAATGAATAAATGCGTTTTTGCAGAAAATAAAAAGGGGCGGATTTCTCCGCCCCTTTTTAGGCATCAGCTCATCTGAATAGTAGGAGCAATTGCCTGTATTCCCCCTACTATTTTAGCATCAATTAGTCTATGGAATAAAGTCTCTTGTTATAGTAACAGTTCTCGTACTTTCATCCCAGTCAACTTTCGCACCAAGGATTTCAGAAATGAATCTTATTGGAACAAAAGTTCTACCGTTCTTTATAACTGGAGGAGCATCGATTGTATGACTCTTACCATTAACCATAACAGTTGTGCTTCCAACTTGCATAGCAATAACTGTATCACCAAGAGTAATGGTAATACCCTTTGTAACTGGCTCCCAATCAACTTTTGCATCAAATGCCTCAGAAATGAATCTTATTGGGACCATCGTTCTTCCGCCAGAGATAAATGGAGCTGCTTCAAGAGGAGGTTGTGGTTCACCATTAATTGTTGGTACTGGATTGTCAATTGTTAGGTTAATAATTACTCTCTTGTAGACGAGGAAATCTTTTGTGGCAGTATTGCTATTGCCTGCTTGGTCAATGGCAATAACAGTAACTGTATTCTTACCATAATTAACCTTTATTACTGCTTTCCATATATCATGAGTAACAGTAGCGGGCTGACCATTTACAGTTACCTTGGATTTAGGTTCTACTCTACCAGTTATTTCAATTTCAGTAACATCAACAAGATATCCCGGATCATCAATAAAGATGTTTGGAGGAGTTGTATCAAGAGTAATTGTAACAAGCTTTCTTGTAGTTAAGCCAGCAGCATTCTTTGCTTCAACGATAATGGTGTTCAATCCTTCTTTGAGAGTAACTGTTCCCTTAAATGATCCATCCTGAGCAACTTGAGCAGGAGAATCGTTTATTGTAACAGTGTTCCCTGGGTTAGTTCTACCAGTTACTTCTTGCTGTGGTTTATTAGTTAAAGGTGGCAGTGGATCAACTTCAAGCCATGGAGCAGAAGTATCAGGAACAACTCTAATCTCAGCAGAGCCAATGATTTTACCTTCCATTGTAGCAGTTACAACAATGATTCCTTTATCATTTGGAGTAACGTCAAAAGCGGCAATACCATCTTTCCCTGTTCTCTTTGAAGCATTAACGCCAGGACCCTTAACTGTTACATTTGCGCCTTCAACTGGAGCATTGGTTCCAATTTCAGTAACCTTTGCAGTAATTGTTGAAGTTTTGTTTGGATGAAGTACATCATCAGAGACAACTTCAACTTTAAGTCCTGTAACTGAATCAAGTTCAACGAGATTTCTTAATGTATAGGTGGATGTATTCTTAAGTTCGTATGGAGCCTTGAGATAGTAAGCATTAGGATTGAAGTATCCTAAGTAAGCGATATTTTCGCCAAGGCCAGTCGGAGTAAAGTGAAGTGTAGTTTCCATAACTTTTGGATCATCTGCTGATTGTTTTGTATGTCCGTAAATAGCAGTTTGATGCTGATTACCAATTAAGAAGACTCTTCCGTCTTCTTTCATTGGAAGATCTTTGCTATCAGCTGGACGTACTTCAACAATCATATGATTCTCAGTAGCGTATACAAGATCGTAGTTATTAGCATTTATGAGATCTTTACCAAGCTCTACTCTATCTTTTGCGCTGAGTACCCTTAAAACTGGAGGAGCAATCTGAACTTCTTTGTTCGGGAAGGCTTCCCAGTCTAAGAAGAATACTCCGTCGGGAGTGAGAGTAGGAACAAATCTCTTATAAATGCTTGCAGGATCAGTCTTATAGAATGGTGGATATCCGGCAAGGTCTGCCTGTGCTGGGTTATTAGAGTAAACATTATCTCCAACAAGTCCACCAATATATGCGAGATCCTCAGCAAATATGTAATATGTTGTTTGAGCATTTACGTCTAAACCTAATGAGTCATGATATGTAAGTTTCTTGTCAGCATCAACATCTGCGAATAGATAACCGCCCTTGTGTGCACTATTATAAATAGCTCCAAGACCCCATCCTACAGTTGGAGGAGGAAGATTTGGATTAGGATTATTATCCCATGTGCCATCATCGTACCTTACAAGAGTAGTGTTGTAGTAAACAAGCCCGAGAGTTAATTGTCCTTGTTTATTTTGAGTATGAGTAAAGCCACCAAGACCAAATAACTCTGCATTTCTCCAATCAACTTTTCCATTATCATTAAAATCGAAACCAACATTAAGTGTGTATGGATAAAGGTCTTGTAAGAAATGCTCAGCAAAGAGATACTTATCTCTTTCAGTGAAGTCCCAGGAAGCAGGTCTTGTTGAGTATGGAGTGAACCTTGCAGTGTTCTTTATTCCGCCTCCACAAGTTGATACTCCCTTGGTAACGCCTTTAAGAAGTAGCCCTTGAGCATTCTTGGCAGTAACAGTGATTCTGTAAATTCTATTATCGGCTGCTGTCAATAAGAAGTCAGGCTCTCCTGGAACATGGAATTCAGTTCCTGCTGGATCTTCTGTATTTACAATGGAGTATTCAGCAGTTGGGAGAACTACATTAACAGTAGCCTTTGCAGCATGCTTCCTGTCAGGAGTATAGATATAGACATCGAATGATCCTTCATCATTGGCGCAGAATCCACGGAATGAATACTTGCCTTCTCTTGTGAGAGTAAAGTCGGGAGTAATTGGAGCAAATGGAACTGCAGAGGTTGAATAAAGTCTCTGGTTGCAAATCCTTGTTCCGTCGTCGTTGTGTAAATCTGTTCTTAACCAATAGTATTCAGGAAGTGGATCTGGGTGTATATCATCAAACAGGTAATTCCATATATCATCATTTTCAACAAGAGTATTTCCAGATGCATCTGGTACTCCTCTTGTTAAATCAACGGGATTGCCCTCTTCATCGGTTAAAATGAATGTGAGAGGTGAAACTGGATCGACAAGCTCCGGAGTGACTCCAGCAGTCAATGGCTGTGGTTGAACTGAAACAGAAAGATCCATTGCTGGTGCAACATCAAGGAACTTTTGGCCTGAAAGATACACTTCGTGTGAGAATTGTGGAGTTGTACCAGGGAAGTTATAGAGAGGCCTAAATGACCTATCATTATTGTCATCCCCGTACTTGTAAGCAGTTATCATAACTGGAAGAGTTTCAAACTTAGAAATTACGTGGTCTGGGTCACCTTTTCTTCCACCAAAGTCGAGCCCAACTGTATTAACCTTTGCACCATTTGTATCTGAAAGATCGAATACATATTGACCATTGTTTCGCTGGAAGGTTCTTGCGTCAATAACACCACCTGCCCAGGTATTTGTTGCAAGGTCATAAGTTCCGATTATTTCAGTTTCATAATCTTCGAATGAAATCTTTCCATCCTCGTTCAAATCATCTTCTTTAAAGTATTGTGGAGCAAGTGAAGTAAAGTCAGATGAATGCGGTGGATTAGTTACCCATCCGTCCCCTGCACCATCGTAAAGTTTAGTTCTTGTGTTAATTATTCCTCTATCCTGCCATACATAAACAAAAGCATCATTAGCAGGTTGAACTGATTGCATTACTTCGTACTCTTTAATAGTTGCAGTAACTTTATTATCAACATCGGCAGTTATACTCTCTTTATCAGTAGTTATTTCAAGAGCATGTACGTCAACACCATCAGTTGGAGGTTCTGCACAGCAATCCTGGTATATTTTTATTGTCCCATCCCATAAGGTTACAGTAATCATAATCTTCCCAAAACCTATTGGTATGAGTTCTTCAAGCCTGAAAACATTCTCAAGTCCTGTGTAGTTAAGCTGCTTGTTTGCTTCTAATATTGGATTTGTGGTTCTATAAGTTCCGCCTTGTCTGTCAATGTTAGTCCAGTTAGAGCCCCAGGCATTTTCATACCACTCAAAGTTAGATGGATCAATTGTGATCTTACCAACCCACTCATAAGAGATAGGAACATTTCTCATTCCATTGTATTCCCATTCAGTAACTACAGAATTTTTCACATCATCAAATATTCTTGGAGTTGCAAATGGTCCTTCAACCTCTACTCTCCTAAGTCTGTAATCAACAGGTGTATCCGCTGCGAAGCTTAAGTGGTTACCATCGAGATCTTTTAATATGAAGTAAATACCATAGTCAGTTAATGGGAAGAATTCAGTCCCAAGTCTGTTAAAATCAGTAAAGTTATTGTAATCTATATTATCATACCAGTACCACCACCAGATGCCAGGATAAGCATTCCATCCTGAGTGATCCTGATCTGTTCTTGTTACACCTCCAGCAGTTACAACTCCTTGAAGTCTGCCAGTATGTGTTTGGCCTCCAGGATAGCCTCTCATATCTTTTCCAACATCAAGAATTATTGGATTATATGGAGACTGAATTTGAGGAGTTGGAACATTTAATGGAGAAAGTGCCCCAGGTCCTGATGTATAGTTAACTGCAGAATTTTGAAGACCATGATCAACAATAGAAAGTTCAACAAAGTTCACATATGGGTCAGGTGGAAGAACTTTGAATTCGTGAAGACCACAATAATCAATTCCCATACTTGCATATCTCCAAAGTCCTGAACCAGGTTTTGCAACAGGATCAAAATCAATGTCCCAATCAAAGTTACCTGGTGCTGTAACTCTCTCATCAACTATAAAATATGGAGGATGCTTAATTGTAGAGTTGTAGTCAAAAAGCACATTGTAAGTGAATACTCTAATCTGTAACTTGGTTAAAGCATCTCTTGGTGCAACAGCTATTTGAATTTCTCCACCTGGATCAGTTACAGTTCGCTCACCATAATTAAGCAAATAAGTTGGAACGCCATAAGTATTTACAAAGAATGGGCCAAATCTATCACCATATGAAACATATCCTAATGCTCTAAAGTCGCTGCCGCAAACTGTGCAATTAGCAGAACCTAATGAGCAATCGTTGTCTTTGAAATCTGGCCTTTCTTTAACAAGGGTATAATTTGGAATTCTTTGAGGTCCTTCTGCGGGGTATTTTGGATTTGGGCTCCATAAACTATCGCCAGAATCGAGCATTCCAGGATGTGGTCCTATATCATCCCAATGCCAGTAAAGATAAGTCCCATCAAGGTTAACCTGAACTATTACTCGCTCCTCAGTTACAATATCTTGTCCACCAATTGATTCAACAAAATATCCAGTAAACAGGTAATCTATTCCTGCATTATGAGCATTGTAGAAAACAGATACCTCTTCGCCATTTGGCACTGATAATGTTAAACCATTGGGGTCATTAACATCATTTGGATTATCTGCATCAACAAGCTTCATTGTGAGGTTCGGGAATCTCTGGTCAAGAACGCCAATACATTTTTTTGATGAAACAAATCTTAAATCTTCTGGAGCAACTTCATATTTTAGTTGTCCATAGCAATCATAGGTATGTTCCATCTCTGGTGGAAGTGGTGGTATAGGATATGGTGGTGCTTTCCATGCTGGTTCTCCTTTAACTGTTCCAGCGTTTATTTTGGTTACGTTAGCAATATGAAGTTTCCAGAATGGGTCAATTAGATTCTCTGATTTTGGAGCGGGCTCAATAACCCCACCGCTATCTTTATAAGCTATAATTCTTACTCTTAAATCATAAGAAACAAGCTCATAGTGTCCTTGCTGATCTCTGCCTGTTACCCAAACTTTCTTCCATCCATTACTCATTCCATTTGGAGGACAAGAGCCTCTGTAAGGAGTGAATTGGAAAGTAGCAATTGGGTTCTCAGCAGTAATAATCTTATAATCTTCGTGTAGTTGAGCTCCTACTGGACCCTCAACATTCTTAATAACTACATAAACCTTTTCAGCTGGATAA
>JBPOJC010000034.1:0-13460 GCA_052034135.1 Caldisericota bacterium
AAGAGTATTGGATCATTCTTTTAATCAGTTTAATTCTTTTAATTTGCGTATGCAAGCTTCTAATTAATAGGCATAAATTTTTCTTTGATAGCTTGTTACTCAGAATTCCTTACTTTGGAGAAATAGTAAGAAAGAGAGAATATTTTAAATTTTTCAGCGAACTTGCTCTCCTCGTAAAAAACGGAATTCGCATAGAAGAAGCAATACTTATTTCTGAGGAAGCGCTAACGAATTTACGTTTAAGAGATGAAGTTGAATTAGCAAGATGTAAACTTTTAGAAGGATCTGATTTAAGCGATTCTCTCTCTTCATTTATTGCCTCTGATTCTTATCTTTTTTCCCTCTTAAAGATTGGCGAAGAAAGCAACAGAGTTTCAGAAAATCTCTCATTTGCAAATAGTGTCTTAGAAAGAGAAGTGGAGGAGAGAAGAGAAAGGATTTTAAAAAGTATTGAGCCAGTAATGCTTGTGATAGTAGGGATGATAATTCTAATAGCTGTTTATAATCTTTATTTGCCTATCTTGAGTATGTTAAATGGAATTGATTTCACAAGTTTTTAAAAAGCTTGCGAATTAGGTTAAAAGACCGTTTTTCTTATAATCATAATTTATGGAAAATATTAATTTTAGAATTAATTCAGTGGATAAATCAAGCAGAGCTCGCATTACTACTTTTGAGACATCTCATGGAACCGTAGAAACACCTGTATTTATGCCCGTTGGAACAGCTGGTTCAGTTAAAGCAGTAAAAGTTGAAGACCTATATGATATTGGGATACAAATAATCCTTGCTAATACCTACCATCTTTATCTTCAACCAGGGGACAATATTATAAAAGAGGCTGGGGGGCTGCATAAATTTATAAATTGGAAGAAGGCTATTTTAACTGATAGCGGAGGTTTTCAGGTTTATTCTCTTTCACGAATAAAGAAAATTAGAGATGAGGGAATAGAATTTCAATCGTTCAGAGATGGCTCAAAGCATTTTTTTACTCCAGAGAAAGTTATAGAAATTCAAAAAAATCTTGGTTCCGATATAATTATGCCTCTCGACATCTGTACTCCTTATGGATTAGACAAGAAAAAAATTGAGGCTGGAACCAGAAAAACCATTTCGTGGGCAAAAATTTCTAAGGAAACATTAGATGAAAGAGAGCAAATCCTTTTTGGAATAATTCAGGGGGGTTTCGATATTCATTTAAGAAAGTATTGCCTTGAAGAATTGTCTAAAATAGGTTTTCCAGGTTTTGCTATAGGTTCGCTGAGTGTTGGCGAGCCAAAAGAACTCACTTTCGAAATAGTAAATGAGATAACATCATTAATTGATGATAGACCAGTTTATTTAATGGGCGTTGGAGACCCTATAAGCATTTTAAATTGCATTGCTTCGGGAGTAGATATGTTTGACTCTGTTTTACCAACTCGTATTGCGAGAAACAGGGCTCTTTTTACTAAAAGGGGCAGGATAACAATAACGAATGCTAAATACGAGAGGGATTTTACTCCCATAGAAGAAGATTGCAATTGTTACACCTGCAAAAATTATTCTAAAGCTTATTTAAGGCATTTATTCAAAGCTGGGGAGATTCTTTCCTCGGTATTGGCAACGATACATAATTTGTACTTTATCTCTAATTTGATAAATGAAGCAAAAAAAGCTATTATTGATAGTAGGTTTTTAAATTTTGTATCTGATTTTACTCAAAATTATGAAAGTGGAGATTAATGAACGAAGTTGATAAAGTAAAAGAGAGTAAAGAAGTTCAGGCTTTAATAGCTAAATCTGATGAATATTTAGAAAAAGTAGGTTACACTGCTCATGGTTTAGAGCATGTTCAAGAAGTAGCAGAAAGAGCAGAAAAAATTGCTAAAAGTATCGGGCTATCCTATGAAGATACACAGACTGCAATTATTTCTGCATATCTACATGATATAGGGAATTTTATGGGAAGGGAAAATCACCAGTTATCGGGTGCTTTACTTGCATACAATATTCTCAAAGATTTAGATTTCGATATTAATTTTATATCAAAAGTTATGACTGCAATTGCAAGCCATGATGAGACAAATAGCGAGATAACTGATAAAGTTTCTGCAGTACTTATACTTGCTGATAAATCGCATGTTCATAAGCAAAGGGTTAGAGAAAAGAGTCCTTTTAACTTTGATATTCATGATAAGGTCAATTATGCAGTTCAAGAATCAAATATAGTTGTTTATCCCTCCAAACAAGAAATATGGCTTTCTCTTTTAATTGATACAAACATTTCTAAGGTGTTGGATTATTTTGAAATATTTCTTAAAAGAATGCTTCTCTGTAAAAAAGCAGCGAGTTTTCTTGGTTATAATTTTCATCTTAAAATAAATGATTCTATTCTTTATTAAAGTGTTAATATTATTGAATAATGGAGGAATGATGTGTTAAATAGAAACGCATTTCTATTTTCCGGGCAAGGTTCACAATGTCAAGGTATGCTAAAAAAAGTTGAAAGATTCGAGGTAAGCAAAAAATATCTTAGCATATTCAAAGATGTTCTCGGATACAGTTTTGAAAATATGACTGATGAAGAACTTTTGCCAACGAGCGTTACGCAACCTTCTCTTTATACTGTTAGCGTGATTCATTTTGAAATTTTAAAAGAATTAGGAATTAGTCCATTTATTGTTGCGGGACATAGTTTGGGAGAGTTTTCTGCATTATACGCTTCTGAATTTTTTTCCTTTGTTGATGGTTTAAAAATTGTTTCATTCAGAGGAAAAATTATGGAGGAAGCTTCAGTAGCAATTCCTGGTGGTATGGCAGCTATTATAGGATTGAAGGAAGAAGCGGTTTACGAAATATGCTTAAAGGCTTCTAAGTTTGGAGTAGTAGAGCCTGTTAATTTTAATTCTCCAGATCAAATAGTTATTTCAGGCGTCAACGAAGCATTGGATAAAGCATGCATTCTTGCAAAAGAGAGTGGAGCAAAAATAGTTAAGAGGCTTAATGTATCAGCTCCTTTTCACTCCTCGCTTATGCTTCCATTGAGGGAAAAATTTGAAGAAAAATTGAATGAATTTACATTCTCCAAACCAAAATTTCCAATTGTTCAGAATTATGATGGAGAAGTCCACGCTGACCCTTTAATTATAAAACGTAATCTTGTATATCAATTATATAACCCTGTTTTGTGGAATAAAAGTCTTGACACAATGAAAGCCCGCGGAGCAAAAGAATTTATAGAGGTTGGGCCTAAAAAGATTTTGACAAATATTTGTAAAAGCAAAGGTTTAAGCGCAAAAGCAAGCGAAGATTTAATAAATTAAGGAGGAAATAATTTGATTTCAGAAGAAAAAATTAGAGAAGCTCTTAAAGAAGTATTAGATCCAGAAATAGGTATGAGTGTGGTTGACTTGAATATGATCAAAAACATAGAAATATCAGATGATACAATTAATATTGATATGGTTCTTACAATTCCGGGATGCCCTTTAGCCTCATATATGATTAATAACGTAAAAAAGAAAACAGAGGAAATTTCTGAAGGGAGAAAAGTTAATGTTAAGTGCTTAGATGAACAATGGGTGCCTCCATGGTTGTCTTCTCAGCCTTAATTTATTTATGACAAATTGTCTTGTAATTAATTTTTTTTTATTGATAATATCAGACAGAGTTTATATTTGTTAATGAGTCTTTACTTAAGAGAAGAGTTTTAGGCTAATAATAAATTTTAAACAACAGAATATTGCCATAAAAACAGTTAATGATAAAATCGGAATATGCTTTATCTCTTTTTTATTCTTGCAGTAGGTTATTTATTAGGGCAAATAAAATTTAAAGGGATTTCTTTAGGTAACACTGGAATTCTCTTTATTTCTATTGTACTTGGGTATTTTGGAATCAAAATATCTCCCGAAATCATGGACTTGGGATTAATACTTTTTGTTTATTCTGTTGGACTTTCTGTTGGAAAAAGATTTTTCAGAATGTTTAAAATGAATGGACTTCAATTCATAACTATAGGTCTTGTATCATCCGGTTTTGCTGCTATTCTTGTCTGTTTGATTTCGTCACTTTTAAAAATACCCATTGATTTGTCGGTTGGCTTATATACTGGAGCTCTTACAAACACTCCAGCTTTAGCAGCAGCAATGGAAGTGGTAAGTCGTTTTTCGAAAGGAAGCGTTGATAATGTTACAGCTGGTTACGGAATTGCTTATCCTTTTAGCATGGTCGGAACAGTGCTTTTAATTCAATTTCTTCCTAAAATTTTGAAAAGAAATGTTGAAAATGAAGAACTTGAATGGATTAGAAAGGAAAAAGAAAATATTCCAAAATTATTTGTAAAGCATTTTATCGTAGAAGAGCCTTATGTTTTTGGTAAACAAATTAGCCATATAAATCCACATAGAGCTATTAACGCTACAATCTCGAGAGTAAAGAGGGATGACAAAATTTTTGTTGCTACATCAGATTTTGTACTTAAGGAAGGAGATATTGTAAGAGCTGTTGGTACTCCTGAAGAATTAGAAAAATTAGAACATCTTTTAGGTAGAGAAATATCAATATCGCTGGACACTCAAACTGACATAACAACCTTTGAGATAGAAATAAGAGAAAAATCTTGTATTGGTAAAAAATTAAAGGACCTTAATCTATTTGAAAAATATAATGTTGTTGTAACAAGACTTAAAAGAGATGATATAGAGATAGCACCTTATGGAGATTTAACTTTAGAAGTAGGGGATATACTTAAGGTTGTAGGTAGAGAATCAGACCTTAATAATTTAATGAAAACTCTTCAAGGCAACACTAAGAGTATTAACGAAGTAAACATGATACCATTTCTTTTAGGCTTATTTGTCGGAGTATTGGTTGGAAATATTCCTATAAGTTTTCCTGGTGGAATGCAGTTAAAATTAGGAGCAGCAGGGGGAGTCTTTATTGTTAGTCTTTTACTTGCACATTTTGGTAGAATAGGTAGGTTCTATATCTATGTTCCGAAAGCCGCGATAAATTTCGGAAGAGAAATTGGGTTAATGTTATTTCTTGCAGGAGTTGGGACAACAGCTGGTGCAAATATCGTGAAAATATTAAAGACTCAAGGATTAATGCTATTTTTAAGTGGTGCTTTTATAACTGTAATGACTTTGTTTATCAGTCTTCTAATCATGATTTTTATATTTAAGATGAATCTTCCATCCATTATGGGGGCATTAAGTGCATTGATGACAAATCCACCTGCTTTGGATGCAGCTAATGCTAAATCAAAAACTGAACTTGTGAATCTTTCCTATGCAAGTGTTTATCCGCTCGCCTTAATATTTAAAATTGTAGCAGCTCAGTTAATCTTAATATTATTTTCTTAATAATATATATTAGTCAAAAGGTTAAAAATATCCAATTACTTTTTAATAAAGGAAATAATGGTAATACAAAATAAGATTCAATATTTAGGCATACAGCATACAAATTTTTATAATCTTCATCCTCAATATTGATAACTATCTTGTCTTTATTTATTTGCGAGTTTAGTTTTGTGAGGTAAACACTTTTTCTCTGTTCAACAATTCTATCATTATTTTTTTTAAAAAGAACAAAATTTACTTTGTAACCTATTAAAATAAATCTATTTGATTTATGAGAATCTGAGTTTTTGTCAAAAATATTTATCTCTAAGGGCCTAATCTTGCCAATTTTAATGTAATCTTCTTTAACAAGATGAGTTTGCGGATCGACAATAAAAGCCGTATTTAAGGAAGTTAATTCTTGAAATAGTTCGTTGTTTCCTACAAATGCTTTTAGAAAGCCTCCGATTAGAACAATTTGGCTCTTATATTCAGAAATTGATTTCAGTTTAATTTGAACTGCTTCTTCCGTAAGGGGAAAACTTATCCATTTTATAGGAGCCCGTTGTAACTCTAAAGGAGGAAGAATTTTTTTTGAGGGTTTATAACCCCATTCCTTTGGCCAGCTTATTTTACCATAATGAACAAGGTAAGAATATACTTTTATATTCCTTGTCCAATTGTTGTTTGCTTCTCTAAGATTAGCTAATTCAGATATTACAAAACAGGATGTTCCCCAATGATCTGGATGCATATCAAAGAATAATGGAGTAAAAATTAAATCTGGTTTAAACGAACTTATTATTGATCTTATGTCTTTTGAGAGGTTCTCGCCTTTGTATGCCACTTTCTGAGTATATGAGTTATTGTATGGAGAATAGGATTTAAGTGTAAAAGCCGAAGTGTATAGCTTAGACCAATGAGAAAACCACAAATAACTTACACCTCTATCAGGATAACCAAGGAAAATTAGATTTTCACTTGTAAGACCTAATATTTTTGCTGCTTGAATTGCTTCAATTTGTCTCTCGTAACCGAGTGTAATTGCTTCGTTAATGCTTTTTATTTCTGATTTTCTTGAGTGCATCTCAGTGGTTATAAGATCACCAAAGCCATCGCCATTTGTAATAAAAACAATCTTAATTTCAAAACCACTTTTCAAAGCTTCGTAAATTAAGCCTCCAGTTGCTACAATTTCATCATCAGGATGAGGGGCAAAAATTAAAATACGTTTATCGTTACTTTCATTAAGGATATTTACTTCTTTTATTTGTGATACGTTTTCTTTAGTTATTTTATTAGTTTTAGCTAAATTAACTTGTTTTGCGTTTATATTTAATAGTAAAAAAAGTAAAATTAGTATTGTGCAAAATACTTGTTTAAATTTTCTATTTGTAGTAAAGAAATTTTTCATAATATTATCCCATTTTATAATATTATCCTATTTTAAATCTAACACAAATATAATATCATTCACTTTATTTTGTGTAAACTTTTCCCACAAATAGCTTTCTTTAATTCTAAATTCTTTAAAAGAAAATTTTTTGTATAAGGCAATAGCTGATTTGTTTTCGGACGTAGTTTTAAGTTGTATTCCATTTATTCCTCTTTTTTTCAATTCTTCTAAGAGCTCTTTCATTAAGGCAGAACCTAATCTCTTTCCTCTATAACCATCAATTATATTTATGTGAAGAGCTGCTGGATATTTATTTGTTGGAGCACTTATATTGTTACAAAAAATTGAATCTACAATAAAAAGGTAAAAATATTTTAAAGTCTTTATTCCAATTTTGTATCTAAAGAAAATTAGCTTTGGTAAAACTATGAATGGAATAATATAAAAAATTTCTATAATGTTTCTTTTAGTTATAGAACTTGTGCATAATATATATCCTATAACTTTATCTTCTACTTCTGCGACAAAACTTATGTCTTTTTCGAAAAGGTAATAATAAAGATAACCGGAGTCAAAGAATAAATTTGGATCGTCAAATATTGAAGCCCCACTCTTACCTAAAAAGGCTGTTTCGAATGTAATATTAATTAAACTCAATTTATCAGATTTACTTAGTTTGCGGATTTTTACATCTTTTTGTGCATTTTGCATATTAGTATTCATTTGTTGAATGGGAATAATTTATTCAAATTTAGCTTCATTAATGTTTTTAAGGTAACCATTTATGAATTCAATTGCAGAAATGATTTTTTTACCTTCTGGTTTTAAATAATCTATGCTAACAAAGGAATCAGCTGTCTTAACAACAATATCAGTACCTTTTATTGCAATTGCTCCTGGCTTTAAGTTATCTTCAATATATTCTACTATTTTTGCTTTGTATATTTTTATTCTTTTACCTTTAAATAATGTATAGGCTCCTATTTTTGGAGAGAGAGCTCTGATTTTATTGATTATTTCTTGAGAAGGTTTATTCCAATCAATTCTTTCGTCTTCTTTGGTAATTTTTCTTGCATAAAATACCTTTAATTCCTTTTGTTTTATTTTAGGTAAGGACTTACCTTCTTCAATCAAATTTAATAATTTATCAAGTAATTTAATTGATAGTTCGGTTAGCTTTTTTAAAACTTCGTCATAATTATCTACTTGATCAATTTCAATGCTTTCCTGAAGTATTATTTCTCCACTATCAATTTTAGAATTCATTTCAAAAATCGTTACTCCACTTTCTTTTTCTCCTCTCATAATTTGCCAAAATATTGGTTCTGCCCCAGGATATAGTGGCAGTAAAGATGGATGAATATTTATTGAACTATATTTAGGTATTATGAGTAAATCTTTTGGTAAAATTTTTCCGTATGACGCAGTAACTAAAAGGTCAGGCTTAAGATTTGCTATTTCACTTAAAAAATCTTTATCTTTAAGATCGGAAGGAGTTAATATCTTATTTATGCCTATTGAATTAGCAAAATCTTTTACTATGTTGGGTTGAGTCTTTTTCCCTCTACCTTTGGGCTTGTCTTCTGTGGTAACAACGCACACTAAATTAGTTTTTTTTGATAGAAATTCGAGAATTGGTATAGAAAAGGCTTCTGAACCAAAAAAAACAACATTAATCATTTTCTTTCCTTATAATAGAGACGAAGTTTCTCTGGTATTGCAAATCCTTCATCCACATAGAGATCTTCAACTCTTTCAATATAATCAGTAAATAATATTCCATTTAAATGATCTACCTCATGCTGAATTGCTCTTGCTAAGATACCTTCTACTTCCAGAATAGCTTTTTTCGAAGTGTTAGGATTTATTCCCCTAACTTTTATTTTCTTTGCTCTAATAACATTACCCCATACACCAGGAATGCTTAAGCAGCCTTCTAAGGCTGTATCTTTCCCTTTACTTTCGATTATTTCAGGATTTATAAGACTTAATTGTTTATTGGGCTCAGTTTCAATTACTATTAATTGTATTGGTATCCCAACCTGTGGAGCAGCCAAACCTACTCCTTTTGGGTTTGAATTATGCATAGTATCAAACATAGCAACAATTAAATCCTTTATACTTTTATCGATCTTATTTATAGATCTTGCTTTTTTTCTTAAAATTGGGTTACCGTACTTTATTATTTCCATAAAATCATCCTAAGTTTTTAATTTTAATATCAACTTTTTCATTTTTTTTAGTTTCTTCAATTATTATTCCTAAATTTAACCTTTCGTTCAAAATATTTTTGCTTTTTATTGTAATTCTTCCTCTGTATATACCTAATGGGCTTTGAGATAAAAGCGGTTTAGTATTTATAACTTCTATATTTTTTAATACTTTAATTTTATCTGAGAATTTATTTACCTTTTCGGGTAAATTCTCTTTATTTGGACTTTCTAAATCTATCTGAAAAAAGTCAACAAATGGTGGGTAATTTAATTTTTTTCTTTCTGAAAGCTCTGCTGAATAAAATTTATTTAATGACTCAATATTTCCTTCATTTATTTCGAGAAAAATAGATGAATGCGGAGTAAATGTCGGTATAATTATTTTTTTCAATTTAGTGGAAAGCAGTTTTTCGTAAATTCTTGCTATGAGATATAAAGTTTCTTCGTATGAATCAAAAGAGGGCATATTTAAAAGAGAATCAATACCCATAAATACAACAAAGTCTATATCTTTAAAATCGAGGAGAGAAAGTGCAAGCGTTGTGCCAATAGCAATTTGATAATCTGGAACTTCATAAGGATTTTGTTTATAAATTTCTCTATCAACTCTTAATACTTTTGCATCTTTAAAAATTTGATTTGCTTTCTTTTCGAACCTTTCAGTTCCAGCACCTGCGTATCTCATACTTACTCCACCGCATTTAGGGCAGAGGTAAAACTCTTCCTGCGTATAGCCACAATAACGGCAAATTAACTTTTTGTTTTCGATATGATATGTTAAAGGAATAGAACATAACGGGCACTTAACAACATAACCACAATTCTTGCAAATTAACATGTTGTAATACCCTTTTCTGTTGATAAGAATAAAGCATTTACCTTTATTGTTTAAAGTATTTCTCATTTCTCTAACAACAGTAACCGGGATATCAAAATAGCCATGTTCTCTAATTTCTTTTCTTAAGTCAATTATTTTAATTTCTGGATATTCTAACACTTTTTGATTTTTACTAACTGATATTTCCTTAATATGTTTAATTTTTCCTGACTTTAAGCTCTGAAAGGATTCTATTGTTGGTATAAAGCTACCAAAAATAATTTTTTCTCCCAATTCTGCAGCTCTTACAGAAGCTACTTTTTCAAGATCAAAATCAAGAGGTTTATCTATTTTGAATTCATTATTTATTATATCATCGATTATAATAAGATCAAACTTATCTCTTACGTTAAGAATTGAAAACTTTGAACCTACAGTTATTTTGGTTTTAAGACTATTACAATCTTTAACAATTAAATCTTTTATTTTCTTTTGTGAAAGATTGTTAGGAGCTATAATTAAAACATTTTCTAAAATCTCTTTTTCTATAAGCTCTTTATATTTTTTAGCTCTTTCTTCTAAATTAAGTCCGTTAATGAGATAAATAGATGGAGGAAATTTTCTTGCTTTCCTTGTTTCATTTTTAGCAAAATCTTTTATAATATAGCTTTCGTAAATTATGCCTTTTCGAACAAGGTTTGTGAGAACCGTTGAATTTTTTTTAAGCCGAAATCTCTTTTTAAATAGTTCTTCTTTAAAACCATTTTTATGGGATAGCAGGTAATTTATTACTTTGTCTTTGTTTTTTATTTTGCCAATTTTATCTATATTAGAAGTATTAACAAAGTAATATTTTTCTATTTTCTCTTCTTTTGGGAAAAGTTGAGCAATTTCTAAAATATTTGAAAGAGGTATGAAAAAATACAATGAAACAAAATTTAGAAATCTTATCTCATTCTCAGAAAGGCTATAACTCGAGGTTATTACTGAATGAATTTCTTTAACTGATAAAAAATCATCCTTTTTATCAGTTAAATCAAGCACATATCCTAATCTTAAATTTTCTTTTAAACCAAAAGGTATTAATACTTTACTGCCAACTTTTATATCATTTTCTAAATGTGGAGGAATGCTATAAGTAAATGTTTGATTATTTAAGGTAGGATAATCTTTTGGCAGAACAGAAGCATATTTCACATTCTATCGATTTACAAGAGCTTTTCTTTTAAAGCATCAGAAAGATCAAGTTTTTCCCAATTAAAGTTTTGATCTTCTCTTCCAAAATGGCCATAAATAGAAGTTTTTCTGTATATTGGTTTTCTTAAATCAAGATATTCTATTATACCTTGAGGGGTTAAATCTACTAATTCTACGATTGCATCTCTAATTTTGATATCGTCAACCTTGCCTGTGTTGTTTGTTTCAAGAAGAAAAGAAATTGGTTGGCATTCACCTATGATATAGGATAATTGTATTATGCATTCTTTTGCAATACCAGCAGCTACAACGTTTTTAGCAAGATATCTTGCCATATATGCAGAAGATCTATCTACTTTTGTTGGGTCTTTACCGGAAAAAGCTCCACCGCCATGCGGAACAAGCGTTCCATAAGCATCAACAATAATTTTTCTTCCTGTCATACCAGTATCACTTAAAGGACCACCAACAACAAACCTTCCCGTGGGATTAACAAAAAATCTCGTATTAGGGGTTATTAATTCTTTAGGAATAACTTCTAAAGCTACTTCTTTTATTATTTCTTCTTTTTTGTCTTCTCTTAAGAACTTAGAATTGTTTGGGTTAACAATTTCTTCTGTATGTTGAGCAGAAATTACAGCTGCGACAAGTTCCCATTCACCGTTTTTATTCTTTTTAAGAGTCACTTGACTTTTTCCATCGGGACCTAAATAAGGAAGAATTTTCTCCTTTCTTACGTAATCAAGCCTCATAACTATCTTGCGCGCAAGATCATAAGCAAGAGGCATATAGTTGCTTGTTTCATTGCACGCATATCCTATCATACAACCTTGATCTCCAGCGCCCCCTCTATCTACTCCTTGAGCTATATCAGGGGATTGTTTTCCAATTACATTTAAAACACCACATGTTTGCCAGTGAAATCCAAATTCACTTCTATCATAACCTATCTCCTTAACGACATCTCGTGCAATTTTATTAGCATCGAATGATGCTTTGGTTGTAATTTCTCCACCAATTATTATTACTCCACGGGTAATAAATGTTTCACATGCAACTCTTCCATACTTATCTTGTGTTAATATTTCATCAAGAATTGCATCTGAAATTTGATCACAAATCTTATCAGGATGACCTTCACAAACTGATTCTGTTGTCACAATATATGAGTTCATTCTAATTTCACACTTATTAAGAAGGTTTTGGATATGTGATTGTTATGGTTTGGGTATTTCCATCCCAGTTTACTTCACAACCAAGGTTTTCAGCAACGAACCTTAAAGGAAGAAATGTTCTTCCAGCAACTATCATTGGAGCTAATTTTGGTGCCTGAATATCAATTGGCGTTGGAATACCATTTATTTTTGCAACTGGATTATCAATCCATAGCTCTATAACTGTTTTATCTTTTGTAATTGTAACTTTTCTTTCAGTTGCATTCCAATCAATTTTACCTTCTATTGATTCAACAATTATTCTAATTGGCACCAAAGTTCTTCCAGAAGCTTTATCAATAAATGGTGGAGCTTCGATTTCTTTAGGCGAACCATTTACGAAAACAGTTTTATTTCCAACTACAAGAATAATAATAGTAGGTTTTTTTCTTATAATGGTTAATGTTACTTTACTTTCATTTCCGTTTGGATCGGTTGCTATAATTTCAAACTTGTTTTCCCCTTCTTTAAGCTCTACTTCTAATGTAAAAGTTCCATCTTCTTTTATAGGAACTTCTTTACCATTAATAGCTACCTTAGCTCCTACTTCAGTTTTTCCTTTTATTAAAGCTGTTTTTTCATATGTAGGTTCGACAGGCTCGACCTCAAGAATGGGAGGGGTTGTATCTTTCTCTTTAATCTCTACAGTTAATGGTTGAGCATCTGCCTTAATATCCGTTGTATCCGGAGATTTTAGATAAACATTTTCAAATTTAAACTCAGCTTTACCTTTACTTAAAGCATTGAATGTGAAATAAGCAATAATTCCACTTCCTTTAACGCCGGAAGATTGTTTACTTTTTGATAAACCAAATACTATTCTTCCCTCTTCTTTTCTGTCTCTGTAAACAAGCAAAATATCAGAAATATCAGTTTTATCAGAAGTAAGAAAAGGACCTTTTTCAATGTTTACTAATTTCACAAGTTTTATGTCGTAAAGCATATCAAAACCAACTGCATAAAGATCTGATACATCATCAATATGCACTTCTAATGTGAAATTGCTTGCCTCATTGGCTTCTGAATCTTTCATTGTTAAATAAAGTTTTGCATTTGCCGCGAATGAAGCATTCAATGGGATAAATGTTAAAGTTAATAATAAAATTAATGCAGTAGAAATCAATTTTCCAGCCTTCATTTTTAAATTCCTCCACTTAATTAAAATATCAAAGTGGAGATGAGCGGACTTGAACCGCTGACCTCCTCGGTGCAAGCGAGGCGTTCTCCCAACTGAACTACATCCCCATAAATGGGCCTCTCTGGATTCGAACCAGAGACCTCATCCTTATCAGGGAT
>JBPOJC010000053.1:0-15281 GCA_052034135.1 Caldisericota bacterium
GTGCGATAATACCGCACTTCGGAATGACTGTTGGGCGGGTCACCCTGAGGGAGCGTATTCAGAACGACGAATGGCTCCAACCACCCCCGTCACCCTGAGGAGCATCTTTCCAGCGACGAAGGGTCTCCTCTTTTTACCGCCGCATGCACAGTAAATGCAAGAAAAACATAAACTCAAATCCTATAAAATGGTAAAAGATAAATATGTAGATTCCTTAGAGTTTGTACGAAAAGACGTACTTCAGAAAGATGAAGGAAACGGTAAAAAATAATAATCCCTCCATATATATAAGTGGGGTAAAAATGACAATTTTGTCACTCTAAAATACAAAAGAATACAATTGATCTGGATTCCCGATAAAAGATTTCGGGAATGACAGTTTGGCGGCTTGGAATGACCTCAATCAGTCACCCTGAGGAGTATCTTTCCAGCGACGAAGGGTCTCCAACCACCCACCCGTCTTCCTGAGGGAGCGTAAGCGACCGAAGGATCTCCTTTTTTGAATTACTGAATAAAAGCATAAAATTATAAAGACAGGTAAACAAAACTCCAAAATTATATTAGTTGAAAGATGAATCAAGAAAGATATAAGTTATAAAACAAAAGTAAAGATAAAAATTTATTAGCATAAAAAGATAATATGATTTTTAGGAGAAAATTTTTAGAATAATTGTATAATTAGATAGAATTCTTCAATGTGAGGTGCAAGTATATGCAAGTTCAGTGTAATAAAGAGGAGTTAAGTTTAGTTTTACAGGAGCTAACAGCTGTTGTTCCAACAAGCACTATGATTCCTGTATTAAATAATATTTTAGTTGATATAAATGATGGCAATTTAAACCTTGTATCTTCTGACCTTGAAATTGGTTTAACTGTAAATATTCCCTGTAACGCAGATTCGAATATTACTACAACAGTTCCCGGCAAGTTATTTGCAGAAATTGTTCGAAGCTTGAGTGAGCCTACTTTAACTATGGAAATACAGCCCGATTCTGTAAAAATTTTAGGCGCTAACAGTGAATTTTTTGTTAATTGCATTGATCCAGGAGAATTTCCAATTTTGCCGGAAGTATCTGGTAAAGCTTTTACTTTAAGGAAAGACAATTTATTGCATTCTTACGAGAGAGTTCTTCCCGCTGTATTAGCAAAAGGAGAAGGGAATATTGCTTATTCCTGTATACTCCTTGAAACGAATGCTAATGAGTTTAAATTTGTCACTACAGATGGACAACGCTTGATTGTATCGAAGTTTTGGGATAATGCTGATTTTAATTCTCTGCACCTCCTATTGCCTCCCAAAGCCTTTAATATTTTAGGTAAAATATGGCCAAAGGATGAGAGCGAAGTTCAATTTATGGTTTCTGAGAGAGAAATTTCTTTTACATTCAAAACAAAAAGACTTGTTTCTCGCATCTTAGAAGCAGATTTTCCTGCCTATGAAAAAGTAATTCCAGAAAATGTTTCTTTCTCTTTTAAAGTTGATAAAAATTCATTGTTAAGCACACTCCAGAGAGCTTACATAATTGTGCGCAATGGTACTAAAAGAGTCTCCCTTGATTTGGCATCAGATGTTCTAACGATTTCTGGACAGGATCCAGAGAGAGGGTGGGTAACTGAAAAAATAAATGTTATTGAATCAAGTGGCGGAGAATGGTCTGGTTTATTTGATGCAAAAAAGCTTATTGATGGTATTTCTGGAGTGGATACAGAAGAAGTAGTTATTGAAACATCTGGACCATTTCATCCATTGTTAATTAGGGAGCCTGATTCAGATAATTATATATATGTACTGGTTTCGCTAAAAAGTTCTTAAACAGATGTTTTTAAGAAGTATTTTTGCATCAAATTTTAGAAGTTTTGACGAAATAAATTGCACCTTTTCTGATGATATTAACATAATATACGGTCCAAACGGTTCTGGAAAAACTAATTTTCTTGAGGTAATACACTTTTCTTTCACAGGGAAAAGCTTTAGAACGAAAAATGATAACAATCTTCTAAAATGGGAAAGGGATAGAATTGTTACAGAGGCAAATTACTTAAAAAATGGCCAGAAAAAGTTTATAAAAATAAATTTTTCTAAAGATGACGGTAAAAAGATAAACCTTAATGGTTTAAGCAGACAGAAATCTCGATCTCTATTCTATGAGTCAAATTTGATAGTGAATACTTCTGGCTCAGTTGGACTTATAAAAGGGGAACCCTCTTTAAAAAGGCATTTTCTTGATAGGTTAAGCCTAAAATTAAACAGGGAATATTCCTTAATTCTTTCAAGATATAATCAGACACTAAAAAATAGAAATATTCTTCTCAAGAATTATGAAGATTTTAAGAAGAACAAGAATTTATTTGAAATCTTAACGGAAGAGCTTATAAATCTTTCAAAAATCATACAGGATGAAAGAACTAAAATTGTAAATCGTCTGAATTTTGAAATAAACAAAATAACCTCAGATAATGAACAATTTAAAAATCTAAATAAAATTTATATAAAGTATGAACCTATAGAAATCAATATGGAAAAAGCGAATTCTCTCATTCGGGAGGAATTAAGGAGAAAAACTACTTTGATCGGTTCACATATAGACAATGTAGTTGTAATCGATAAAGATTTTTCTATTAAGGATTTCTCATCCGAGGGAGAGCAGAAATTAGCTTCAATTTTACTAAAGCTTTGCGAATATAATATCCTTGAAGAGGAAACAAAGAATGTCCCTATACTTTTAATTGATGATATAACATCTGAACTTGATTCTAAGAATACAAATTTAATTCTAAATCACATTAAGGATAGAAGTCAGGTTTTTATTACAGCCCTTAATGAACTGAATATTTGTGGTGGTAAGGTTTTTAGACTTCCTTTGTATTCAAAGGTTGTGAATGCTTAAGATAAACTCAGTAATTGATGGCTATTTATCAAGAAGTAAATTTAAAAAAGTTCGTAAAGACAACCTCATTTTTTTGAAGTATGAAAGTATAGTTGGTAAAGTGGTTGCCCAAAATACAAAACTTTTAAAATTGAGCGACGATACAATATACATAGTTTGCAAGAATTCTATCTGGATGAACGAATTATTAAATATGGAAGATAGAATTATTTCTAAGTTTAATGAAGAAATCGGATTTCCTGCTTTTTCAAAGATTTCCTTAAGAGTGGGAAATATCAAGACTTCAGCATCCACTTTTCATAAAAAACTAACAAAAGAAGATGAAGACTGGATCTTAAAAACTTGCGGAAAAGTGCCTGTTGAATTAAGGAGTAGTTTTGAAAAGCTTTTAAGGGCATACAAAGAGTGTGAAAGATGAAAAAACTTCTATTTCATTTTATTATTTCAGTGTTCCTTGTTGCACTATTTGTTTTGATTATATTTAACCCAAAACCTAAGGTAAAAGAAGGCATTGAGTTTTTAAGGGAATCAAATAAATTGGTTCTTTATGCTCATCCTGACTTGTCTTTACCCTACTATGTTGGTTTTTCAAAGGATGTAAATTTCTCTCAAGCAACCATAGAGAATTCAACCACTTCTTTAGGTCCTGAAAAATACCTGCTGGAATACTCTTTTAAAGGAAGAGCGGGGGAAAGTAAATCTGAACAATTCGATGTAAGGGTTACAAGTAGATTTTTTACAAATTCAGATGCTTTACTTTTTTTTAGATTCTTTACAGAGAATGAATTATCCAAGCCTTTAGTTGGAGAGGTAGAGATTCCTTTAAATAATATAAATGAAATAACAGTTAGAAGCTTTGTTTACGATAGCTCCTCCAAGCCTACTGAGATTGAAGCTTCTGGCTCAAAAATGATTAAATATGATATTTCTTTGAGAAAAGATAATCCATTTAGTATTCTCCCTGCTACTCTTAATTATGTAGAACTTAAAAAAGATAATAAAGTCCTATCAAGCATTCTTATTGGACCCTTGAGTGTTTTTCGTGACAAAGAAATTCACTTAAGAGAGCTTAAAGCCCAAAAATTTCAACCTGTGATAAGTTATGATAAAGGTAAAAGTTTTAAAATATCTTTTTCTTTTAACTTATCACCCTATCAATATGAAGAAAATTGGCTTTTCCTTAGTAGAGGGCGGCTCTTAGATTATGATGACGTTGTTACTACTGAAAATATGTTATCCGCAGATCTTTGTATGAGAAAAAAATTATCAATTGATGGTATATATCATATTGCAAGTTCACTTTACTATGTTGGAGCCTCGGATATCTCCTATGACTACTACTATAATTATGCTATGTGGGAAGGTAGGAGATTTATGAATCTTTACTTAGAGGGAAATAACCAAAGGTTTTTTTATGATATGGCTATAAATTCAATATATACAACAGTAAAAGCAGTTAACACTTATGGAGTCTGGATTTCGGATGTCAGAAGTAAGTATCTATGGGATACTTATGGAATAGAAGAAGGTTATGTTGACACAAGATATTGTACTGATGCAGGATTTTTTCTTTTGAAGGCAAACAAGGAGTTTCAAATCCATGATGCTTTGATAGCTGGAGAAAAGTTTGGTAATTATTTGATAGATAAATACAAGAACAATGAAGTTATAAAAACAAAAAATGGCGGAGTATTCTTTTATGATTACTATTCAAAAAACAGAAATGTAAAAACTCATGCATCTCTTAATCATATTCTCTCTGAAATGAATTATCTATATGAACTTTATCTTGCTACAAATAATGAAGATTATCTAAATATGGCTGAATTAATTAAAAAAGCATTAGACGAAACAAGATATTCCTGGATAAGGAAAGATGGCGTATATAGATTCAGGGATGATTTGTGGTATGCAGTATACGAGGGAATGGATGGCTCTCTCCAGTTCAAAGACGTAGACTACACAAAAACTCTTACTTATGAAGATTTAAAGAGAGCTTCAGATAATATGCTCAAAGTTTATGGTAGAGCAGATGAAACAATAAATATCCTTCTTGAATCAAAGAGGAAATTTCTTATTAAAGAAGGTTTTAATATTTTTGATTAATAAAATCAAATTACTGATTTATTAATTCTTCATTAAATTGGGTTGTGTACAATTCATAATAGAATCCACGTTTGTTTATCAGTTCTTCGTGGTTCCCTTCTTCTATTATTTTTCCTCTGTCAAGCACAAATATCCTATCACAGCCTATGATGGTAGAAAGTCTATGAGCTATGGCAATTGAAGTTCTTCCCTTCATAATTTTTTCAATTCCTTCCTGAATCAATCTTTCTGTATTTGTGTCGACGCTTGAAGTAGCTTCATCGAGAAGAAGTATCTTAGGATCATAAACTAATGCTCTAATAAACGAGATTAATTGCTTCTGCCCAAGGGATAAATTCGAGCCCTCTGGCGTTAATTCTGTATCATAACCTTCTGGAAGACTCATTATAAAGTCATGAGCATTTAAATATTTAGCAGCTTCATATACTTTTTCTTTAGGAATATCAGTTCTTCCTAATGTTATATTTTCCATCAGTGTTCCCTTAAAAATAAATACATCCTGCAAAACTATTGCAATGTTTTTTCGGAGAAAATCACTTCTAAAGTTTTTAATATTTACTGAATCGATAAGGATTTCACCATCATTTACATCATATAATCTTAATATTAGGTTCATTATTGTGGTTTTACCTGCTCCTGTCGGACCTACAATAGCGATTTTTTCTCCTGGTTTTATTTTGAAAGAGACATTATTTAAAACAATTTCATTTTCATATGCGAAAGTAACATTTTTAAATTCAATTTCTCCTTTTACTTCAATTTCGCAAGGTTTCTCAGGCTCCGGGATAATCTCTCTATTTTTGAGAATGGATGAAATTTTATCTACAGACGAAAGAGCATCCTGCAAAATATTAAATCTTTCGCCTAATCGTCTGAGAGGGCTGTAGAAATACTGCAGATACATTAAAAATGCTGGAAGTGTTCCTATAGATGTTTTTCCGTTTATGACCATTAATCCTCCAAAAATTATTACAAGAGTGTTGGAAATGTAGGCAGATAAGTTTACTATCTGATTAAATAGGATATCTTTATGAAGCGCATTATAAACAGCATCTCTATATTTTTTGGCAATTTCATCAAACTTAGAAAAATTCAAGTCTTTTCTACCAAAGATTTTAATTATTGATATTCCTGATAGGTTCTCCTGGAGGAAAATATTTAGCTGAGTTAATCTGTCTCTTGCTTTGGAATATGCAACTCGGAGAATTCTTGAGAAATAAATAATTATGTATATTAAGAAAGGAGCGACAACAAGAGCAACTAAAGTTAATTGCCAATTAATGTAGATAAGAAAAACTGTTGTTAAACCAAGGAGAATAAAATCATTTATTAATTGTAATCCTCCACCGCTTATAAGGTCACTCAAGTTTTCTGTATCATTCGTGACTCTTGTTATTAATACACCAACCGGAGTTCTATTTAAAAACGAGATTGCAAGTTCCAATATGTGATTGAATAAATCCATTCTTATACGTAGAATTATTTTTTGGGAAACAAGAAAAGAGGTATATGTTCCTAAGAAGCTAAATAGGTAATTACAAGCGATTAGTGCAAGGAATATGTAAGATAGATTTAATAATCCAGGATAGTTGCCCTTTAGAATGTAGCTGTCAATTGCTGTTCTTAATATCATAGGCTGAAGAACCGAGGAAAAAGTTGCGAGAAGCATCGAAAAAAGTGAAATAATAACAAGAAGTAATTCTGGCTTGAAATATGGAATAAGCTCTTTTAATGCATTAATATTAGTAGTTTGATTATGTTTGGCTTGCATTATTAAGCGCCTTTAATCCTTCTAAATATTGTTGTCTATAGATATGATAGTAATAACCATTTTTCTCTAATAGTTCTGAATGGGTTCCATATTCAGAAAGTTTTCCATTTTTTATGACTCCTATATTGTTTGCCCATGATAATGCTGCGATTCTATGAGATATAATAATACAGATCAAATCTTTTTCTTTAAGATACTCTTTTATATTTATAATTATCTTCTGTTCGGTCTCAGAATCTACCGCGGAGAGAGGATCATCTAAGATTAAAATAGGGTTTCCTGCAATTAGAGCTCTTGCTATGGCAACTCTCTGTTTTTGGCCTCCGGAAAGAGTTATTCCTCTTTCGCCGACAGTTGTATCGAGGCCATTCTCAAGTTTTTCTATATCTTCCCAGATGCAAGCTAACTTTGCAAATTTAATTATCTCTTCATCACTTGCGGAAGGCTTCCCGAATGCCAAATTTTCTCTTAAAGTTGCCGAGAAGAGAAAAGATTCTTGCGAAACGTATGCAAAATTTTTCCTGTATAGGTCAAGATCAATTGTAGTTACATCATAATCATCAAGAAATATTGTGTTAGATGGAGGCTCCCAGATCCTTAATATGAGGGAAATTAAAGTTGTTTTACCAGAGCCAGTTGGACCAGTTAAGCCTAAAATTCCTCCTCTTTTTATTTCAAGATTTATTCCTTTTAGTGCTAAATTTTCCCTCGAATTAGGATAGTAGAAGAAAAGATCTTTAACTTTTAATGATACAACTTCCAATTTAGGATAAATTTTTATCTTTTGTAGTTGATCACTTGATTGCGTTGTTAGAATTTCTTCTATTCTTTTAAGAGAAATATTTGCTCTTTGATAAAGATTTACAATAAAGCCAAAAGCCATCATAGGCCATGAAAGAGTTTGGATATATTGAGAGAATGCAACGAGAGTTCCAAGAGTTAGGTTTCCATTTATTACCATTTTTCCACCAAATAGATATATAAGGAGCATTGAAATATTCACAAGTAACATAATGGATGGATCGAATAAACCTGTAATTTTCCCGAGAGTAATGTTTATCCTTAAATAAGCAGTGCAAACGTCATTAAATAGTTTAGAGTAAAAGTTTTCTCTGACAAATGTTCTTATAACTTTAATACCAATTAACGATTCACGAACTCGTGTTGTCATTTCCCCAAAAGTATCCTGAAGTCTACGAAAAACCTTGCGGAATTGTGGAGAAACAAATGTTGTTAATAGTATAAGACATGATAAAGGTATTATTATCAATAAAGTTAACCTTGGACTTAAAAAAATCATCATTACTATCGATGATATGCCAAGAAATATTACATCTATTGCAGATATTAAACCCATAACAAGGAAACGCCTCAAAACACGTGTATCGTTATTAATACGAGCCATAAGATCGCCTATTTCATGGGTGTGGAAAAATGAGTCAGGCAGAGAAAGATACTTTTTAAAGAGAGCTAAGTCAGTTTGATATTCAAAGTTTAGCGCAAGTTTCCTTATAAGTGAATTATAAATGTACCTTGCTAATACAATAAGAAAAGCAATTAGAATAAGGTAAGTTGCAGATGTATATAGGAGTTTAATGTTTTTTGCAGTCTCTATATTGTTTATTGCTGATCTAATAATCATTGGCATTATCAGTTGACCAGCATCAACAGCAAGAAGCAGAATTATTATTACCAAATATAACTTAAAATTTTCTTTTATATATTTCCAAATTCTTTTCATATTTTAATATTATCTTTATAATAAGTTAAAATCATATTTTATTTAAAAGCAAGAACAAGATTATATTTTTACTTGATTCTTTGTCAAATACTTAAACCGTGGCAAGTGATCAAGATTAGCATATTAAATGAAGTCTATTGAAAGTAGTCAGGTGGGTTTAACTTTGGCTTTTGTGCTGTTATAGCAATGGACTTAAAGTCGCCATCTATTACTTTCTTTATGAAGAATCTCTTTGAAAAACCTACTTTTTCAAGAAGACCTATCATTTCCCCCATTTCTGCTTCATATAATAGCTTTTTTAAAAAGAGGTCATTTTTACTATTTTCTTCCATTATAATCATTAGCTTTCCATTCTCTTTAAGAAGTCTTAAATAACTTGATAAATATGCAATAGGGTCTTTTTTGAGTTGCTCTATCCCAATCAAAGCTATTAAGTGGAATTGTTCATCTTTAAGTTTTGTAATATTATCTAGATTCCATAAGAGAGGGATGAATTTATAACCTATTTTGTATTCTTTTATGTAGTTTGATAGTTCATTAGCCGACTTTTTCTCAGATGATACTATAGCTACAAGGTTATCATCTTTTAGTTTTTGAGATATAGAAGGAATAATTGAAATATCCTTTATCCCTTGAATTGCAATTCTTTCACCCTTTGAGAATTTTACAATCTTTAGAAAGACATTATCAAGATTTCTATGGTCTTTAGGCTTGAATTCACTTTTTGTATCTATCATAATTTGAGAAAATACATCCACAGTATTTTTGTCTGTAATAAGCAAGCTCTTTTGATTTTATAACTCCTTCTCGGTAATAGGGTCTAAAATCCTTATAAATGAATTCTGAGTCTTTTACTACTTCGTCTGCAACATCTTTAATAAGTTCATGTTTTTGATAGATACTATAAAGAAGAGTTGTTGAAATATATCTAATACCCATCTCTTTGGCTATATTATTTGTCTTAATAAGACGCATTTTATAACAAACCTTGCAGCGATAGGGTTCAAGTGTATTATTGGTTAATATTAATTCTTTTAAAAAATCCTCCCAGTTATATTCCTCATAAATTATGTTAATTTCAAAATCAACTGAAAGCTTCTTAACACTCGTTAGCCTGTCCAGATACTCTTTGTAAGGATGAATGTTAGGGTTGTAAAATAGTCCAACAACTTCAAAATCATTCTTAAACGATAAGACTGGCATTATTCCACAGGGTGCGCAACAGATATGCAGTAACAATCTATCTTTCAAAATAGGTTATTTCCTTCTTCCTGATAACCTTTTTCAATCAAATATTTAAACCCCTTAGATGTTAAGATTCTACCTTTTGGAGTTTTCTCTATGAAACCGAGGGAAAGAAGATATGGTTCAATCATTTCTTCGATCGTTGTTTTATCTTCATTTAATATTGCTTGAATTGTTGTTAGACCGAGAGGTTTTCCATTTTTACTTCTTAAAAGAAGTAATAATTTTCTATCCTCTTCTCCTAAACCCAATTCGTCAATTCTTAAAGATTCAAATGTTTCTTTGGTTGTGCTACTATCAATTTTCCCACTTTTATACACAGAAGCATAATCTCTTGCTCTTTTTATCAAATTTATTGCAATTCTTGGAGTTCCTCTTGACCTTTTGGCAATCTCAAAGGCTTCTTTCTCGTTTATTTCTACTTCAAGAGAAGTTGCTGCGTTTAATATGATTTTTACAAGCTCTTGGGGAGAATAAAAATTTAGAGAGAAGATATGGCCAAATCTATCCCTTAGAGGCTTCGAGAGAAGCCCGGCTTTTGTTGTAGCTCCAACAAGAGAAAACTTATTCACAGGTATTGATACTGCTTTTATATTTCTTCCTCCGCCACGTATTATATTTATTTGAAAGTCTTCCATTACACTATAAAAGGCTTCCTCTACTCTCTTATCAAGCCTATGAATTTCATCAATAAAGAGAATGTCTCCTTCATCTAAAGTTACTACAAGGGAAAATAAGTCAATAACCCTCTTTATTGAAGTTGCCGTTGTCTTTATAAGATTTGTTTTCATTTCATTTGCAATAACATTAGCTAAAGAAGTTTTTCCTAAGCCCGGAGGACCATAAAGAAGAATATGCTCCAAGCAATCTCCTCTATTCTTTGCAGCGAGCATTGCAATTTTTAAATTATCTTTTATTAGTTCTTGACCTATATACTCGTTTAAATTAGAGGGTCTTAAGGTATTATCTTCTTTTGATTCATTATTATTTTTGTTTTTCTGTTCTGACATATTTTATATCTTTGTCTAAAGTAAATTTTTTCACTTTAATTATTCCTTCCAGTAAAAGGAATAATTCTTTTCTTTTTCCAAGGTTTTTTATTATTTCAAATTCTTCTTCTAATACGCTTTTTGTTATTTTATTAACCTTGATTAGGTCATTGTAAGTTAGAGTTGTATAGTCTTTCCTTTCAAATTTTCCTGTATCTTTTCCGCAGTAATATATATCACCATTTGCTTTGTTGATCCAGCTGTTACCAAAGTAAGCTATTCCATTTATAAGTTTTATAGAGGCATCCTTATATGAGGGATTATCTGTTAAATCATAGAGCAAAATTAGAAAATAGACTTCATTTAAAATATGGTTTAAAGAAAAGTGAGTTTTAAAAGATTTGTTTTCAGGTACTATATAGTCATACAGCAAAAAACCATTATTTTTAGTTTTAATTCCTCTTCCCTCTTTAATATAATCAATAAGCAAATTGCCTATATGAGAACTTAAATCAAGTGCCTCTTTTATATTTAATCTTTTGTACACAAAAGCTAAAAAAATAGCGGCATCTACAGAGAATCTCGTGTCAAAGTACTCATTACATATTTTGTATTCGCTTTTTAGCCAGTTTGATTCTGTAGCAGAATACCAGAAGCCATATTTATTTCTACTCTTGTAGAGCGCATAAAATGAGTTTATCGCAATATCATAAATAAATGTTTCATAGCTTGTGAAATAAAATTCAAGCAAGCTTCTTGGTGCATACATTGAGTAATCCCAATAATAAGTTTTTTTATTTTCATTTCTATATCCAGTATTGTTCTCAGTTAGGTAATAGAATCCATTCTCAAAATACCTCTTTTTTAGTGAAAAATCAGTAACTCTCATATACTTTTTGGTAACTGCAGAATTTATGTTTAGAAGACTTTTTTCAGATATTAGGTACCAATCCTCGATATTGTTTTTCTCTTTAAAAGAAGTATTGTTTAAAATTTGCAATTCTGAACCTATCATATTTAGGCTTAATGTTATATTTGAAGGATCATCAATCCTTTCTTGTAAGCCATATCCGACATTTCTAAATTGAAAAATACAACCTTTAAATAGAGTCAGTTTTGTTTTTTCTCCTTCATTTACTTTTAGGTAGATTGACTCTCTTGGGAGATTAATGTTTTTTGATTCTTCTATATTTTCTATATTTACTAATCCATCATCACTTTTACTATAAGTAAATCTATAAGGAATTAAGTCTTTGAATTCATTAAGTTTCTCGGTGATAACTGAGAAAGTGTATTCAAAATTTTTAATCTCAATTCCATTGTTTTTAAATCTTAAGAAAACAAATAAATCTTGATTCTCAAGCAACCTATACCATGTTTCCAGAGAAAACTTTGTATTGTTTCCATCTTCTATATCTGCTGTAACTATTACTTCTGTAATGAGGTTTTCAAAGTAATTAATTTTGTAAGAAAGTCTTTCTATTTTTAGTTTGTTTTTAAATGAAATTTTATAAGAATTAAGGCTCACTTCGTCTTTTTTATAAGAGAAGATAATATAGTTTTTACCCCATTCAATCGGATTTTTACTTATTATAGGACCTTTTTTATGGATTGTGTATGGGGCAAGGACTAATTGATAAGGAAAGAAGAATATAGCAAGAGTTGTAATTATCAATATTAGAACAATATTTCTTTTTAATAATCTATAATTTAAAAGCATTTTTAAAAAATTATTAAGTTTAAAACTTTATTCTCATTATACTATTTAAAAGGGAAAATTTATAATAAATAGAAAAATATGAGTAATAAAGTAGATTCATTTTATGAAAAGGAATTAAAACCACTGCTTGAGGGCTATCTTTCAAATGAAGCCATGTCAAAGGTAGATGATGCTTTTGTTTTTGCAAGAGAAGCCCATAAAGACCAATTTAGAGCCTCAGGTGAACCTTTTATTTTACATCCCTTAAATGTAGCAAGAATTCTTGCAGAGCATCATACTTCAGCAGATATTATAATAACTGCTCTTTTACACGATGTTGTTGAAGATACAGGTGTTGGGCTAGAAGTGCTAAAAGAAAAATTTGGCGAAGATATATCTGAGTTGGTTAAACTTCTTACAGGTTTAAAAAATATAAATTTCAGTTCAGAAGAAGAAAGTCAAGCAGAAAATCTAAGAAAATTGCTTCTTGCAATGGCATCTGACGTAAGAGTAGTTTTAATTAAGATCGCTGATAGAGTTCATAATATGAGAACATTGAATTATTTAACTCCTGATAAGCAGTTAAAAATTGCCCAAGAAACAATGGATATTTATGTTCCAATAGTTCATCGGCTTGGAATGTATGCATTTAAGTGGGAGTTAGAAGATCTCTCATTTAGGTATATTCATCCCGAGGAATATAAAAAACTTTCAAAACTTGTTGCCAAGCGAAGAAAAGATAGAGAGGAATATATAAACAAAGTAATCGATATACTTTATAAGGAATTAACAAAGAATTCTATAAAGTGTAAGATTGAAGGTAGACCAAAAAATTTGTATTCAACCTACAAGAAGATGGAACGCAATCGCATACAGCTAAATGAAATTTATGACCTTTTCGCAGTAAGAGTACTTGTTCATAATGTTAGTGATTGTTACACAGTTTTAGGAATAATACATAACATTTGGAGACCTGTTCCAGATAGAATTAAGGATTATATTTCTTCTCCTAAGCCAAATGGGTATCGCTCTCTTCATACGACAATCTTTGGACCCGGCGAAGAACCTGTCGAGATTCAGATAAGAACTTTTGAAATGCATGTAAATAATGAAGTCGGAATAGCTGCTCACTGGAGATATAAAGAGGGAGGCACTGGGGACAAGGATTTTGATGAAAAGGTTAAATGGCTTAGACAGCTTATAGATTGGCATGACGAAACAAGCAGTGCAACTGATTTTGTTCAATCAGTAAAATTTGACCTTTTTAGAGATGAAATATTTGTTTTTACACCAAAAGGGAAAGTCATAGATCTTCCAGTTGGAGCTACACCAATAGATTTTGCCTATAGGATTCATACCGACATTGGAAACTCTTGCATAGGTGCAAAAGTTAATGGAAGGATTGTTCCACTTGATTATAAACTTCAAACTGGTGATAGGGTTCAGATATTGACTTCGAAAGTTCCTCATGGTCCAGGAAAAGATTGGCTAAATATTGCCCGTTCCGCCTCTACAAGAGCGAAAATTAGAGCATGGTTTAAAAAGCTTGAGGCGAGTAAAGGAAAAACTGAAAAAGAAGAAACTCTCAAAAAGGAAACAACTCCAAAAGTACAGAAAAAACCCGTAAAATGCTCTGAGAAGGAAAAATATGTTGTCATGGTAGAAGGTTGCGAAAACCTTCCTCTTACATTTCCTAAATGCTGTAGTCCAGTTCCATATGATGAAATAATTGGCTATATATCAAGAGGTAAAGGAATTACAATACACAGAAAGGATTGCCCTAACGCTAAGACATTAGAAAAAGATAGGATTATACCTGCCCATTGGTGCGATATTAATGATATATCATTCATTACTGGCTTATTTATAAGAGCAAAAGACCAGCCTGGTGTATTAGCTGAGGTATCAAAAGCAATTTCAGATGAAGGGATAAATGTGATTGACCTTAAAGCAAAGGTTTTACGAAATGACGTAGCTAAGATCAGTGCGAAGGTTGAAGTAAAAAATATTATTGAATTGTCTAAATTAATGGAAAAACTCTCAAAATTATCATGTGTTCAAAAGGTAAGAAGGGTCTAAATTTATGCGAATTGTCATTCAGAGGGTTTTGTCTGGTAAAATAACGGTCAATAATAAAGTTATTTCTGAGATAAATAAGGGCTTAGCGGTATTTGTAGGAATTGAAAAAGGAGATACTGAAAAAGATGTTTTAGAATTAGCAAGAAAGATAAGTAATGTAAGGATTTTCGAAGATGAAGCTGGGAAAATGATGTTTAAGCTTCCTGATAGTGGAGAAATTCTTCTAATTCCTCAATTTACTCTCATTGGAAGCTTGAGGGGAACACTAAGACCGGATTTTACTGAAGCTATGGAACCAGAAAAAGCAAAAGAGCTTTTCTATAAGCTTTTAAACGTTCTTAAAGAAGATTACTCTCAAATAGTTAAAGAAGGAGCATTTGGCGAGCATATGATTGTTGACCTTAAAATTGATGGTCCCGTGACAATAATTTATGATACAAGGAGTAAAAATTAGTGAAGTTAGAAACTATAGTTTGCGGTAGAATTTACACAAATTCATATATTTTGTATGATGATAAAAGATGTTTTGTTATTGACCCAGCTTCGGGAGAGCCGATTTTAGACTTTATTAATAGAAATTCCTTAGAGATTCAAGCTATTCTTTTAACCCATGGTCATTATGACCATATTGAGGGCATACCAGACATTCTTAGTAGCTTTAAGGATATTCCTATCTATATTGACGAAGATGATAAGAATTGTCTCTTTGACCCGAAATGGAACGGTTCTTTTGATACAGGAGCCCCTGTAGTTATAGCAAATG
>JBPOJC010000056.1:0-3150 GCA_052034135.1 Caldisericota bacterium
GTTTTTATATATGCAAGAGGGGATTCATATGAATAGGGGATACCAATAAGTGCAGCAAGGTGAAACACGATATTATTGCCCTTCATTGCTTTCCTTACGCTATCAAAATCTCTTATATCACCTGTAATAATATGAATATCTTTTAAGTATTTAGACTCCTCAAGCCATCCCCAATTATTTCTGGAGTTATAATGAATGAATGCAGTCACCTCTGCTCCATATTCCACGAGGCGCTCAGTTAAGTGACTCCCGATAAATCCTCCTGCACCAGTTACGAGTACTTTTTTATCTTTTAAGTTCATAGGTTCTACGCTTCATAATTTCTTAGGCAAAATGCTTTTTTAGAGACATTATTCATCATTTTTATAATCTTGTTTTGCATCTTCTACTGAATGTGAATGATTTCTGTTTGAAAGAACTACGATTTCTTCGATTAAATCTTCTAAAGCATCTTTTATTGTATTTGACATTAGAGATTTAAATTCCTCAACTGTTAAGTCATTTATTTGTATCCTTTGATATTCTCGCACCCATTGAAAAAGATAAAAAACCTCCAAATTTTAATTCACAAAATTTATTATACTTCTTAAGTTGTAATTTACCATTAATGTAAAGTAAATTTGATTATATATTATCATTTGGACTGGAGATACGAAGTTATTTATTATTACTTTTCTTTTTATGTATAATCAAATCTTAAATAAATTTTTAAAGTTGAAAGAGAGGTTTTAAGTATATGAGAGTAGCTATTCAGGGTGAGAAAGCATTAACTATGGCAAGGAATATATCTTATTTTATTAGTCTTCAAAAAGAGCCTCTTCCAGTAGATATAGAACATGTAATTAAAAGGTTTGGAGTGAGAATTGTATTTAAAGATTTTCCACCTGCTTTTGATGCTTTAATTGCTTACTCTGATGCTGGCTACCCACTGATTGTTGCTAATAGCGATAAACCTCCAAATAGATTGAGGTTTTCCCTTGCTCATGAGTTTGGACATTTTATTATTCCATGGCACTATTGGGATAGGGTGTACCTCGGGAAGAAACCTCTTCACTTTGAGTCGGAATATCACCTGGAGGTGGAAGCAAACCTCTTTGCGGGGGAGATGTTAATGCCATATGAGAAGTTTTACCCACTTGCACTTGATCCAAAAGTATCTGTTGAGGAGATATCAGCAACATTTAAGACTTCTGTAGCTGCAGTAAAGAGTAGGTATGGGACAATACTCAGGTATAAGGAGTTTTATGAGGAAATGGACACCTCCTTATAGTCACCCTGAGGGAGCATCTTCCCAGCGACGAAGGGTCTCCTTAGCTTATGCATAAAAAAAGGGGATTCCTCAGGACGTGTGCGAAAATACCGCACTTCGGAATGACTGAGAGGCAGTCACCCTAAGGGAGCGTATCTTTGTTTTGCGACCGAAGGGTCTCTTACACAAATGCACAAAGAACTAAAAGAGGAGATTCTTCGCTTCGCTCAGAATGACTATGAGGGGTGATGAGGAGATTCCTCAATACGTGTGCGAGAATACCGCACTTTCGGAATGACGGGAGAGGGGAGTGGAGCAATTCCTCTTAACAAGTACGAAAAACCGCACTTTCGGAATGAAGAGAGGGTGGGGGCAGACATTATTGTCTGCCCCCGCAATGTTTAAAGGATTCTTCCTCGATAACCTTAATCTATAAGGTCGGTGAAGGACCTTATTAACACTCCTCCATCAGCAACAGTGTTCAAATTGCCTCCTTTTGTGGAGATAATATTCTTTGCGATGATAGTATTCATAACACCCTCTACCTCAGTGGTTGTGAGGTCCTCTTTAGGGTATCTGAGCTGTATGGAGTAGCTATTGCCAGATGTATTTTTGAAAGTCATTCTGACATAACTAACAGTTGAATCTGCCATTTATTTTTCACCTCCTTTCTTTTTTTGGATTTCTTCACTTTTAGGCGGAGTAGTCAGATCTCTTTGTTCTCCTTATACCGTTTATAGGGTAAGCGAGTAGCCCAGCTACTGCCGTTGCAACATCATACACATCCTGGTCTGTTGCAGTGGGCTTAATATTATTCAGCCTTACACTAACAGTATCTCCTCCACCAATGTCAAGATAAATGGTAACATATCCCAACTGGTCAACTACAGTCATATATTTTTACCTCCTTTCTGATTTTTATTTTTTGGGGGAAATAATTTTTCCCTCCATATATATAAGTGGGGTAAAAAAGTGATTTCTGTCACTCCCAAAATTCTTTTAGTTTTTGTAAAGCTGTGTTTTTTATATTCCTGATGCGGCTTCTGTGGATATTTATTCTTTCTCCGGCATCGGTCTCGGAATACCCCTCGAAATATATTAGCCTTATTATAAGCCTTTCTTTGAACCTTAGAGTCTTTAATGCTCTCTTTACATCAATCTTTAGGATAATATAGTCTTCCATTTTTATTCCTTTCATTTCTTTATAATTCGCTATATAGCGAGTATTTCAAGCAAAATTTTTTCATTTTCTTCTTTCGCGATTAAGCTATTCATTTCTCTGGTTATTGCTCTATTGAGCATTGTTTTAAAGTATGCATCCCAGTTATTAGCTTTATGCCTCTTCTTGTAAAATTCAAAGAGTGTATCATATAGTGCCTGTTCCAGTTCTGGGTAGAACTTTTTGGGGATCTTTTTCTTCCTTAGCATTGCCTCGAATGTCTTTCTGGCTCTAACGACAAATTTTTCAAAATCGTCCATAAATTTAATCTCCTTTCAATATTATATTCGCATGGTAGCGTAATTATAATATAGTAATTTACGCTGTCAAGTGAAAGGTTGCAAGATACATAAATTCAGGTTGCAATTGTAAACAAAGAAAATCCAGGAGAATTAAAAGAGGAGATTCCTCAATACGTGTGCGAAAATACCGCACTTCGGAATGACTGAGAGGTGGTCATTCCCGCGATTCTTCTCGTCATCGTATGTATATTTTATTTTTAATTTAAAGAATTAATTTAATTGAAAATTAGATAAGATGACAGGAACATATCTAAAGCTATACTTTTGTGTATGGTTAAAGATATGAGGAGAGGTGAATAAGTTTACATTTGTCATTAGCCCAAGAGGCCGTCGGGAATGTTAAACCCACCTCCCCTGTTCCTTAAAGCCTGTACTTAGTA
>JBPOJC010000097.1:0-20527 GCA_052034135.1 Caldisericota bacterium
AATATTAGATGAAGAGAATAAAAGGAATAATAATAAAGAAGGATTACGATGTACTGCCAGTTGTTAGTAAGTGAAAATATTTTCTTAAAATATGTATTTGAATATTTAGAAATTGAACTTGAAAAAATAATTAAAATTGGTATTGACAACACAGTACATTCCCGCGAAAGCGGGAATCCAGGGGAAAAAAAGAATATAGATTCCCGATTAAAGATTTCGGGAATGACAGTTTCTAATCTGGATCCCCAATCAAGTTGGGGATGACAAGTTACATGGATCCCCGATAAATACATTCGGGGATGACAGTTGTGTGAAATTCGAGGATGACAAAAGACAAACGAGGAGATTCCTCAATACGTGTGCGAAAACACCGCACTTCGGAAAGACGGAGTGGGTGTCTTCCTGGGGGAGCGTATCTTGTATTTCGCTTTGTAAGGAACTCCTCTTTTTATGATTAATATTGTTAAATTTATCTTGAGATAGTAAAATTAGTTATAAAAATAAAATAAGTAAACTTATAAGTCAAAGTATAAAAAATTTGCTATAAAGGTAAGGTGATAAAACGAAAAACAAGAAGTCGCAAGATATTTTAAAAGCAACTGGAAGAAAAAAATCTGTTTATAGATTGATAAAAAAAGTCGAAAAAAATATAAATAGTCCAATTACATTAAAAATCCCAAAAGAATTAGAAAAAAATGTATTGACAGCTAATGATTTAAAATCAATATTTACTATTTAATAAATGAAAAAGTTATATATCAAAATCCTTGAAAAATATTTACCTCTATATTTTGGATAATAATTTATTAGAAAGGAATAATTAACCAAATAAGAATAAATGAAAATTATGTCACTTGTTGGGGCAAGACCACAATTTATTAAACTTGCAGTTATTTGTAGGGCTTTACGGGAATACGATAAAGTACAGCATACAATTGTTCATTCAGGGCAGCATTATGACGTGAATATGTCTGATGTTTTCTTTAATACATTAGAAATACCTGAACCCTTATACAATTTAGAGGTAGGGTCAGACACACATGCAAAGCAGACTGCTAAAACGATGGAAAGATTTGAAGATGTCGTAATGAAAGAGAATCCTAATGCAATTATTGTTTATGGTGACACAAATACAACTATAGCAGGGGCACTTGTGGGTGCAAAAATAAAAATCCCTGTTGCACATATTGAGGCTGGCTTACGGCAAGAACCAAAAGATATGCCCGAAGAGATAAATAGAGTAGTAACTGACCATTTATCTAACTTTCTTTTTGCTCCATCTATGCTTGCAGCTAGTAATTTAAAGAATGAAGGCATAAAGAGTGGTGTATATTTCTCTGGTGATGTGATGTATGATTTATTTCTTTTAGCAAAAGAGAGAGTTATAAACGATTGTCATGATGATAGCAGAACATTAAATATTGATTCTAATAAATTTGCCCTGCTTACATTACATAGGGATTTTAATACTGATATACAGGATAGACTTATTTCTATATTAGAAAGTGTCTCAGAGATTTCTAAAGAGATTAGAATTATATTCCCTATTCACCCTCGGACAAGGAAATGCATCAATAATTTTAAGCTGGATCATTTATTAGATTCAATTCATTGCATTGAGCCTGTTGACTATTTAACAACAGTTAAACTTTTAAATAAATGTGAGTTTGTAATTACAGATAGTGGTGGATTACAAAAAGAAGCATATTTCGCAGGGAAGAGAGCAATAGTTCTTATGCTAGATACATGTTGGAGAGAGCTTACGAACTGTGGCTGGAATATTCTTGCCGATGCAGATAATAGAAGAATAATTAATGGCTTTAAGCAAATTAAGGAAGAAACTATTATTCCGCCAGTTGGCTTATATGGAGATGGGTTTGCAGGGAAGAAAATTGTTGATATATTAATTCATGAAATTGAAGAAAGGGGTATATAGTATGAAGGTTCCACAATTTGATTTAACAAGGCAGTATAATGAAATAAAGGATGAGGTAAGTTCTCAAATTGATAAGGTGTTGAGCTCTGGGAGAGTGATCCTTGGGGAGAATGTAGCAGAGCTTGAGAAAGAGGTTGCAAACTATGTAGGGACAAAGTATGCAGTTGGTGTGGCAAGTGGTAGTGATGCACTACTAATAGGATTGCGAGCATTAGGAGTGGAGCCAGAGTGGATAAAAATGAATACTGGATTCCCGATAAAAGATTTCGGGAATGACAGTTGTGCGGATTTCGAGGATGACAATTGTGTGGAGTTCGGGAACTCCAACCTATCCCGTCATCCTGAGGAACATCTTCCCAGCGACGAAGGGTCTCACACGCACAGTCATCCTGAGGGAGAGTCTTTTGCGACCGAGGGATCTCAGTCTTTTGTCATCACCACCCCTTATACATTCTTTGCCACTGCAAGCTGCATAGTTAGGAATGGAGCTACTCCAGTATTCATTGATGTAGATCCCTATTCTTATAATATTGATCTTATAAAGACTGAAGAGTGGCTAGATAAGAATAGTAAGGCACCTCACCCTCATACAGTAAAAGCAATTATTCCTGTGCACCTCTTTGGTAGAAGCATGGATTTAGAGAAATTAAATGAGCTTTCAGAGAAGTATAATATTAAAGTATTAGAAGATTGTGCTCAATCAATTGGCTCTGAATGTATGGTTAACGGTAGTGTAATGAAAACTGGAGCAGCTGGATTAGCTGGAATATTCTCCTTCTTCCCCACCAAGAACTTAGGTGCTTACGGTGATGGGGGGATGATAGTTACTAACGATGAGTCTCTTTATACAAGGTGTAAGAATTTGCGAGTTCATGGAGCAGGAAAGAAATATTATCATGAAGAAGTGGGGTATAACTCCCGCCTTGATGAGATTCAGGCTGCAATACTTAGAGTAAAGATAAAATATCTCGATAAGTGGACTAATAGAAGGGTAGATTTGGCAAAAGTTTATGATAAATTATTTACCGATAATGGTTTGAGTGAATTTATTATCTGGTCCAAAGTCCCTTCAGATGGTTTAAGGGAGCACATTTACCATCAGTATGTTATAGAGCTAAAAGATGAGAGCAAAAGAGACCAATTAATTAAATATTTAAATGAAGCAGGTATCGGGACATCTATCTATTATCCTGTACCACTGCATCTTCAAAAGTGCTTTTCTTATCTTGGCTACGACGAGGGCGATATGCCAGTATCAGAGCACCTCGCAAAATCTACTGTTGCCATTCCAATGTTTCCAGAACTTGAAGAATCTGAAGTAGAGTATGTTGTAAGCAAAATAAAGGAATTCTTTAAAAAGTAAGGAAATAAACTTTAAACATGAAAACTTATTTAATAATAGCAGGTACTGTTAATTGATACGCTTCGTCAACAATTTGTTATAATTTTACAGCTTCTTGATATGATAAATTATGATTTTTCATATCTAAAAGAGAGCGATATAGAGATTGAGAAATCCTTTCAATGAGAGCAATATTCAACTGCTCTCCATTAGTATTTCTTGTTAAATTAGATATGCTTGAAAAGGCTTAGCAAATATTCGAGGAGTGAATAATGCAAAATATTAGTAAAAGTGCTATTGTTGGGTTGAATGTTAAAATAGGTGAGAATGTTGTAATTGAGGATAATGTAAGAATAGGTGAAGATTGTGAGATAGGACATAATGTGGTTATTAAAGCTGATACAGTATTAGGCAATGGCTGTAAAGTGGGTGATAATACAGTTTTAGGAAAGCTCCCCTCTAAAGCCCGGTTAAGTGCAACAACAGATATAAAGGAGTTAGCACCTCTTGAGATAGGTAACTATGTCACTATTGGTGCTTGCTCGATTATCTATAGAGGTGCAAAAATAGCTGATGAAGTATTTATTGCCGATTTAGTTTCCATTAGAGAAGATGTGGAAATTGGTAAAAGAACCATAATAGGTAGAGGAGTAGCAGTAGAAAATAAAGTAAAAATAGGTAAATATGTAAAGATTGAGACGGAGGCATATATCACAGCAATAAGCATAATAGAGGATTATTGTTTTATTGCTCCTGAGGTATCATTCTCAAATGATAATTATCTCGGTAGGACAGAGGAGAGGTTTAAACATTTTAAAGGTCCCACGATAAAGAAGGGGGCAAGAATAGGAGTGAATGCTACACTTTTACCAGGAGTCATAATTGGAGAGGATGCACTTGTGGCAGCTGGAGCTACAGTGACAAAGGATGTTCCTCCAAGAGTAATTGTAGCAGGGGTGCCTGCAAAATACTTTAGGGATGTGCCGGAGGAGGAGCTCCTAATAAACCAGAGTTATTATAAAGAAAATGAATAAGGGTAAAGGGCTTGGAGGTAAAATTATGGATGATAAGACATCATTTGTATTTAGCTGTGTATTAATTAAAGAAGATGAAGGATATAGTGCTCTATGTTTAGAGCTTGATGTAGCTTCACAGGGCGAAACAATAGAAGAAGCCAAAAAGAATATAATAGAGGCTATGACATTATATTTAGAAACTGCCATGGAAAGCAATTTACCAATAATAAGACCTATTCCATATGACGATAATCCTTATGTGATGCAACCAGAAAAAGTTATTGAAACATTTAAAGTAAATGTTGACCTTGAAATAAATGCATATGTCTAATTTTAAGTGAAATTTGAAAGGAACGAAAAATGAACTTATTAGAGAAAATTGAGAGTAGAAGTGCGAAAGTATGTGTAATAGGCTTAGGGTATGTGGGGTTACCGCTGGCAGTGGAGAAGGCAAAAGCGGGGTATAGTGTAATTGGTGTAGATATCCAGAAGGAGAAGGTAGATTTAGTAAACAGCGGACATAATTATATAGGCGATGTATTAGAGGATGATTTAAAGCACTTGGTAGAGAGTGGGAAATTAAAAGCAACAACTGACTTTGATATCATAAAGGATTGCGATGTTGCTACAATATGCGTGCCTACCCCATTAGATAAGTTTAAGCAGCCTGATGTAAGCTATATTGTCGCCACTTCAAAGGAGGTAGCAAAGAGGCTCCATAAAGAAATGCTAATAGTCCTTGAGAGCACCACCTACCCTGGTACCACTGAGGAGATTGTATTGCCAATACTCTTAGGCTCTGGCTTAAAAGTAGGGACTGACTTTTACCTCGCATTCTCTCCGGAGCGGGTAGACCCAGGAAATAAATTATATAAAACAAAGAATACTCCCAAAGTAGTAGGCGGGGTGACCCCTGCCTGCACAGAGCATGCAGTAGCTCTGTATGAAAATGTGTTAGAGGCACCAGTATTCGCTGCATCTTCCCCGGGAGTGGCTGAGATGGAGAAAATATTAGAGAATACCTTTAGGATAGTAAATATTGCCCTGATTAATGAGATGGCAATACTATGTGACAAGATGCATATTGATATCTGGGAAGTAATAGAGGCAGCCAAGACTAAGCCATATGGCTTTATGCCGTTTTACCCTGGAGCAGGAGTGGGAGGACATTGTATACCAATAGATCCGTTTTACCTTACATATAAGGCAAGGGAATATGATTATCACACCCGCTTGATTGAACTTGCAGGAGAGATAAATGATTCAATGGCAGAGTTTGTGGTGTTGAATAAGCTAATGAAGGCTTTGAATAAATATGGCAAGCCCCTTAAAGGCTCTAAGGTGCTTTTACTGGGAGTCACATATAAGGCAGATATTGATGATATGAGGGAGTCCCCAGCATTAAAGGTGCTCGAGGAATTACTGAAGTATGAGGTGGATGTTTCTTACTCAGACCCATATGTGCCCGAGGTAAGGGTAAAAAGAGGAGATTCTTCAGGACATGTGCAAAAAGACGCATTTCAGAATGACAAAGAGAGTCATTCCCGCGATTCTTCTTGTAATTCCCGCGATACTTCTGTCATTCCAAGCGATACTTCTTGTAATTCTCCCGATTCTTCTTGTCATTCCCGTGAAAGCGGGAATCCAGACACACTGTGTCATTCTCATGAAAATGGGAATATAGAAAGTAAAAAAGATTCTGGATCCCCGATAAATACATTCGAGGATGACAAGTTGCCTTCTGGATTCCCGATAAAAGATTTCGGGAATGACAGTTGTGTGGAGTGCGGCAATACACAGCTTCACGATGACATCGGTGGTTCAGTGAGTAACGAAAAGGTCTTTACCAGTCAGCCACTGTCCCAGGAGCTCCTTAATTCCCTTGATGCAGTCATTATCCTTGCTCCACACTCATCATTCGATTATGAAATGCTTGTTAACAATGCTAAACTTATAATTGACACAAAGAATGCTTTATCCAAATACAAGTTTAGTAATATAAGTGCAGAAATTATAAAATTATAAGGAATTAGCTTCTAAGGATTTTTCTAATTTATCTAATACTTTGAGGACTTTTAATCCCTCAGTGCAGTCTGTTTTTGGCTTTTCTCTTGTTTTGATACAGTTTAAGAAGTGAGTGAGCTCAAGCTTTAGTGGCTCTCCTGCATAAGTCTGTATAACCTTATAATCACTTTTGCAAGCAGTTGGAACACCATTCTCAATTTCTACTTTATGGGGATAGAGAAATAGTTTCTCCTTGGTTAAGTCATCAAATACTGCCATAGCCTTATCCCCCACTACTATCAATTTTTGCTCTTTATAAGGGTGTAGCCAGCTAACAAAAATGTGTCCCTTTATGCCATTTGCAAATTTCATTACTGATAGAGTGGTATCATAAATACTCTTGGTCACGTATGATCCTCCAAAGGCATAAACATATTCTGGCTCCTCATTAAGGAGCATTAGTATTACAGAGATATCATGAGGGGCAAAGCTCCAGAGGACATTCTCCTCCCTTCGGATTTTCCCGATATTTAGTCTATTTGAGTAGATATAGCGAATATTCCCTATTTCTCCAATATCTATTACTTCTTTGAGTTTATTAACTGCTGGATGGTATTGTAGTAAGTGCCCTACCATAAGTATTTTATTATATTTATGTGTTAGCTCCACTAAATCCTCTCCATCTTTAACGCTTAGGGCTAAAGGCTTCTCAATAAATACATCTTTTCCAGCGAGTATTGCTCTCTTTGCAAATTCATAGTGAGTTACAGCGGGAGTAGCGATGGCTACAGCTTTGATCTCAGGGTTACTTAAAACTTCGTTAAAATCTAATGTATATTTAAGGTCTGGGTAATTGTTCTTTGCCTCTTCGATAATTTGCTGATTTGTGTCGCACACTGTGTGCACGGCACCAAGCTCATAGAGAACTCTTAGAATATTCTTCCCCCAGTATCCAGCACCAATGAAAGCAATAAATTTACTATTTTCCATATTTTCTGTCCTTTCAAATTAAAAAAATTTCTTTCAATAAAATATTAGTTTTCTTTTTGGGCATAATCAAATTTAAAAATAGTTTTTGCAAGAAAAAAAGTAAGATAGTAAAAAGAAACAGACAGGTTTGTCTATTCTACACCTAAAAGACAGATAAGGAGATTCCTCGCTAAAGCTCGGAATGACTCCTCTCCCGTCTTCCTGAGGGAGCGTAAGCGACCGAAGGAACTCCTTCTCTCAGTAATGCAAAAAAGGAGATTCCTCAGAGCTTGTGCAAAATACGCACTTCGGAATGACGGTGGTGTGGCACCGTAATCCCTTATTATGTGTATGATAGTGCTGGACTTTAAGAATATCGAAGAAACTTCATGATTCAACAAGAGCGAGATATGCGAGGAATAACCCCCCCCTCCCTGTCACCCTGAGGGAGCGTATCTTTATTTTGCTTCGTAAGGATCTCCTTCTTAAATGTACAGAAAACCAGAAGAGGAGATTCTTCAGGACGTGTGCAAAAAGATGCACTTCAGAATGACTGAGAGGCGGTCATTCCCGCGATTCTTCTTGTCATTCCCGCGAAAGCGGGAATCCAGGGAAAAAATAGTCTGGATCCCCAATCAAGTTGGGGATGACAGTGACAGACAGGAATGTCTATTCTACAAAAAGAAATACTGGATCCCCGATAAAAGATTTCGAGGATGACAGTTTCTAATCTGGATCCCCAATCAAGTTGAGGATGACAGTTGTGTGAAATTCGGGGATGACAACCACCCCATACCTGTCACCCTGAGGAGCATCTTTACCGCGACGAAGGGTCTTCTCTTTTGTCCCCATGTCAAATAAGCCTAAACATTAATAAAAAGTAACAGACAGGAATGTCTGTTTTACACCGAAAAGACAAATGAGGAGATTCTTCGCTTCGCTCAGAATGACGGAAAGGGGTCATTCCCGCGATTCTTCTTGTCATTCCCGCGAAAGCGGGAATCCAGACACACTATGTCATTCTCATGAAAATGGTAATCCAGAATACAAAATAAAATATGGATCCCCGATAAATACATTCGGGGATGACAGTGAAGGTCATTCCCGCGAAAGCGGGAATCCAGGGGAAAAAATAATCTGGACCCCCAATCAAGTTGGGGATGACAAAAGACAAACGATTCTGGATCCCCGATAAATACATTCGAGGATGACGCCTCCGCCCGTCACCCTGAGGAGCATCTTCCCAGCGACCGAAGGGTCTCCTTCATGATGCAAAAATACTGAGATTCTTCGCTTCGCTCAGAATGACGGAAATGAAGAGGGAGTGCCTTTTGCTCCCGAAGGATCTCATCTTCTATAATACCTGCCAAAAACAAAAATATGAGAGATATATGTATAAAAGTTGCATACTTCTACTAATTTTGATAAAATTTTACTATCATAAGAGGATTAACTGAAAAAGTTTAAACAAAAGAAGAAGACCAATGGAGTATGTAAAATTGATATAGAAAACTATGTTGCTATCTATGTTTGTGTTAGACGAAAAAGCAATACATAATAAATAGCAGAGGAGGTGTTTAAATGGCGCTACTGAAAGATGTAGCTATTGAAACTATCAAAAGGTTGCCTGATGAATGTTCTATAGAGGACATAATGTATGAAATAGACTTTATTGCTCAGGTTTTAGAGGGACTTAGTGATGCTGAAGCTGGGAAAATACTGAGCACAGAGGAACTCCTTGAAAGAGTTGAACAGTGGGCAAAATAAGATGGACCGAAAAGGCAAGTAACCACTTGCAGGCAATACATGAATATATATCCAAAGATTCTAAAACTTATGCAACAAGATTCATAAAATCTCTAATCAAAGCTACCACTAAACTTGAGACAATGCCTTATATTGGTCGTATTGTTCCTGAGTTTGAAAATCATGATTTCAGAGAGGTTATTTATCAAAATTACAGAATAGTTTATAGAGTCGTGGATAATAAAGATGTAGAGATTCTTACTGTCTTGCATAGTGCAAGAAATTTTAAAAATGCTTTTAATAGTGAATATGAATTAAAGTAGGAGATTCCTTAAGGACTTGTGTGCAAAATATGCACTTCGGAATGGCGTCTCCTCCGTCACCCTGAGGAGCATCTTCCCAGCGACGAAGGGTCTCATACCCCCAGTCATCCTGAGGGAGCGTATCTTTATTATGCTTCGTAAGGATCTCCTGGTGTGTCATTCCCCCGATTCTTCTTGTCATTCCCGCGAAAGCGGGAATCCATGATTAGAAATTGGTCTGGATCCCCAATCAAGTTGGGGATGACAAAAGAAAAACGATTCTGGATCCCCGATAAAAGATTTCGGGGATGACAGTTGTGTGGAATTCGAGGATGACAAAAGACAGATGAGGAGATTCCTCGCTAACGCTCGGAAAGACTATGAGGGGTGATGAGGGGATTCCTCAGTACTTGTGCTGTAATACCTTATTACCGCATGATATTTCACTTTTAGTGATTTTCTGTAAATTTTGAAAAAACACAAAAATATTTGACATAAGAGTAAAATATTATATTATGTACAATAAAGTGTACATAAATGAAATAAATGTTTGAAAGGAGATGATAATTATGCCAATAGTGAATGCAACCACTGCGAGAAATAATTTCTTTAAAATTATGGAAGATGCAATAGAGACGCACGAACCTATTTATGTAACAGGGAAAAAAGGAAACATAGTTTTAATAAGTGAAGAGGATTACCGCTCCATTCAAGAGACTCTTTATCTTTGTTCTATTCAGGGTATGAAAGAAAAATTAATAAAAGGTATAAATACGCCTCTCGATGAATGCATTGAATCACCTGATGAGTAATAATGATGAATGGAGAATTGTTTACACTAAACAAAGTTTAAAAGATAGAAATCATGCTTACAAAGCTGGATTCAAGAATAAGATAATTTCTTTATTAGAAATACTTAGAAGGGATCCTTTTATGGATTATCCACCATACGAAAAACTAATAGGTGCTTTAACAGGTGCATACTCTCGAAGAATAAATCAGCAGCATAGATTAGTATATACAGTATATGCAAAAGAAAGAATAGTAAAAATCATAAGTATGTGGGAGCATTACTCTTAATGCGTAGGTGTCTCTGTTATTTTTTGCAGTAGATACAGAAAAAGTATTCATACAAAGAATAAAATGAGGAGATTCTTCGCTAACGCTCGGAATGACCTGGGTGTGTGGCACTGAGATTCTTCGCTAACGCTTGGAATGACCTAGGTGTGTGGCATTGAGATTCTTCGCTTCGCTCAGAATGACGGGGTGGGCACTAAAATTCTTCAGTACATGTGCGAAAATACCGAACTTTCAGAATGACCAACCCACATCCGTCACCCTGAGGAGCATCTTCCCAGCGACGAAGGGTCTCCTTCTTTTACCCTCATGTTAAATAAACCCAAACATTAATAAAAAGTAACAGACAGGAATGTCTGTTTTACGCCGAAAAGAAAGATGAGGAGATTCCTCAGGACGTGTGCGAAAATACCGCACTTCGGAATGACCTTTTTTGTCTTCCTGAGGGAGCGCCTCTTGCTCCCGAAGGATCTCCTACCACACAGTATTCCTGAGGAAGCGTATCTTTATTTTGCTTCGTAAGGAACTCCTGGGGGGTCATTCCCGCGAAAGCGGGAATCCAGGGGAAAAAATAGTCTGGATCCCCAATCAAGTTGGGGATGACAAAAACTAAATGTCATTCCCATGAAAATGGGAATCAAGAATACAAAAGATAATATGGATCCCCGATAAAAGATTTCGGGGATGACAGTTGTGTGGAATTCGAGGATGACAACCACCCCACATCTGTCACCCTGAGGAGCATCTTCTCAGCGACGAAGGGTCTCCTCATTTTACTGTCACATGCATAGTAAATGCAAATGAAACATAAACCTACCACCTGTAATGATGAAAAAGAGAGGAGATTCCTCGCTAACGCTCAGAATGACGAAAAAGGATTAGTGAGCGTTTTTTGCGACCGAAGGGTCTCCTTAAGGTCATTCCCGCGAAAGCGGGAATCCAGGGGAAAAAATAATCTGGATCCCCAATCAAGTTGGGGATGACAGTTGTGTGGAAGTTGGGGATGACAGTTGTGTTAATTTCGAGGATGACAAGTTACTTGGATCCCCGATAAATACATTCGAGAACAGGTTACTTAGAACCTCGATAAAAGAATTCAGGAATGAGGGAAAATATTCCATTTATTTATTGCTTTCGAAGGTGATAAATAATTTTGAGTGGATAAAAATAAGAATCCTATTAAAATTCTATTTTTCTCTTGCTTGCATTAAGTACAGTAATACCTACAATTTCCCCATTTTCGTATCTAATTATGACATCATCATCGGTTATTTCAGAGTCATCTGCATGACTTGGTTTCTTGAAATTAATATATAAAACATCAGCTTCTTTGTCATAGTATGTCCATACTCTTGAATATGGCACCTCTAATAAGTCAGGAACAATAGACAAAATCCTTTTTACTTCTATTGCTTCCAAACAATTTTCCTCCTTTAAAGTTGTTTCTTTTGTCTCGTTAAGAAAGCAGTGATTACAAATCCATCTTCATTATTAAATTCATTATATATTACAAGAATATATTTATCTTTCTCTACTTCTCTCTCTGCTATATATTCTCCAGTTTTACCTTCATAAATTGCCTCTGGATTTTCAATTGTTTCAAGGATTTCAAAATAATAACCAGCCATTTCTGAATGTTCTTCTGTTATATGAGACCATCTTTCCTCTGTTAGTCTAATTTTTATTCCATTTTTAGATTTGATTTCATTCATATTTTATTAAATATTCACTTTAAATAATATTTAATAAATACTATTATAAATGAAAAACATAATTATACAAATGAGGAGATTCCTCGCTAACGCTCGGAATGACGTTGAGGGTACGGAGATTCCTCAGAGCGTGTGCGAAAATACCGCACTTCGGAACGACGAACAAACAGTTAAGGAGATTCTTCGCTTCGCTCAGAATGACGGGAGGGTGGCTACGAAGGGTCTCAGTATCTAAACAAAGAATAGTCATGACTAGCTTTAAATTAAATAATGCTTCTAAATTATTATATTACATATTGTATATACACAAAATAAATTGTATAATATATACACAAAAAGGTGGTAAACTGAATGAAAAGATTAAATATAACAATACCTGAAGAATTAGCAAAAGAATTAGAAAATATTCCTAATAAAAGCAAATTCATATCGGAAGTTTTACAAAAAGAGCTTAAAGAGTTAAAGTTAAAAAAAATGGATAGTCTTCTAATTGAGGGTTATAAGAAAACAAGTGATGAAGATCAATTAATTGATACCGAATGGGAAGATATAACACTTGAAAGCTGGACATAAAGAATAAGCTTTCCTAAAAGAGGTCAAATCTGCTATGTTGCTTTAGACCCTATTATGGGCAGTGAAATAGGTAAAACAAGACCTGCTATAATTATTTCTAATGATAGAAACAATGAATTCTCCGATACTATTACGGTTCTTCCTATTACCTCTAAAACTAAAGAAGTTTATCCTTTCGAGGTTCTACTTCTTAAAGAAGATTCTTCTCTTCCTTATGATTCAAAGATAAAATGTAATCAAATAAGGACAATAGATAAGAAACGGTTAGTTAAATTATTAGGAGTAGTTAGTGATAAAAAAATAGCTGAAATCGAAAGAGCTTTGCTTATTCACCTTGGAATTAGAGATACATTATCCTGAGGGAGCATATTTGCATTTTGCGACCGAATTGCTTCGTAAGGAACTCCTGGTGTGTTATTCCCGCGATTCTTCTTGTAATTCTCCCGATTTTTCTTGTCATTCCCGCGAAAGCGGGAATCCAGGGGAAAAAATAATCTGGACCCCCAATCAAGTTGAGGATGACAAAAGATAAACGATTCTGGATCCCCGATAAAGACATTCGGGGATGACAGTTGTGTGGAATTCGGAGATGACAAAAGACAAATGAGGAGATTCCTCAGGACGTGCAAAAAGACGCACTTCGGAATGACGAACAAACAGTTAAGGAGATTCTTCGCTTCGCTCAGAATGACAGGAAAAAAAGAGGAGATTCCTCGCTAACGCTCGGAAATACGAAAAAGGGAAGGGAGCATCTTCTCAGCGACGAAGGATCCCCTTCAGTACATTCTGAGTGATTGCGGGAATCCAGAATTTAGGATTTAAATTAAAAAAAGTTCCAAAATAGCTTGAAAAGTTTAACCTTTCTATTACAGCGATTCTTACAAAAAGAAATTGAAAGTAGTAAGGTTGATGTAAAAAATAATACTATTATACTGAAGTTAGTCGAAATTTGAGTATAATTATAAGTTCGGAGGTAATCATATGGAAATCCAAGTATTAGGACGATATATTGTAGTTGATCCTGAAATATGCCATGGTGAACCTATTTTTCGCGGCACACGTATTCTGGTTGCAGATGTACTTGAGCAAGTAGCAAATGGAATAACATGGGAAGCAATTATTGAAGAATGGCACGGAGTATTAACCAAAGAGGCAATTGCTGAAGCTGTTCGTTTAGCTCGTGAAGCATTAGTTACTCGTACTTCAGAATTAACACCAGTAACGACAAATTCATGAATATACTGGATGAGAACATTCCAGAAAGCCAAAAGCAGCTTCTTCATAGTTAGAGGATTAAGGTTTGCCAGATTGGCAATGAAATTGGTCGACAAGGGATGAAAAATGAGGAGATTTTTCCTCTCTTACATCAGTTGGGATCAGTAACATTTTTCAGTCGTGATCTTGGTTTCTACAATTATCGCTATTGCCATGAAAGTTATTGTCTTGTCTGTTTGGATGTAGGTCAATACGAGGCGGCTAGCTTTATTAAGCGTTTCCTTAAATATCCTGCATTCAATACAAAGGCTAAACGTTTGGGTAAAGTGGTTTGTGTGGGACATAGGGAAATACGAATATGGCAACTAAATATTCATAAAGAAGATAAATTAACGTGGCAATCATAAAGTTGTATAAAAAACAACCTTCTATAAGTTGTAAAGTCAATAGGATTCTGGATCCCCGATAAAAGATTTCGAGGATGACAGTGAAGGTCATTCCCGCGAAAGCGGGAATCCAGGGGAAAAGATAATCTGGATCCCCAATCAAGTTGGGGATGACAGTGACAGACAGGAATGTCTATTCTACAAAAAGAAATACTGGATCCCCGATAAATACATTCGGGGATGACAGTTGTGTGGAATTCGGGGATGACGCCTCCGTCCGTCACGCTGAGGAGCATCTTTCAAGTGACGAAGGAACTCATTTTTTGTCCCCATGCCAAATAAACCTAAACATTAATAAAAAGCAACAGACAGGAATGTCTGTTTTACACCGAAAAGACAGATGAGGAGATTCTTCGCTTCGCTCAGAATGACCTGGGTGTGTGGCACTGAGATTCCTCGCTATCGCTCAGAATGACAGGGAAGAGGCACAGAGATTCCTCAAAGCGTGCGCGAAAATACCGCACTTCGGAATGACAGTGGAGAGACACTGAGATTACCCACTAACGCTCGGAATGACAAAAAAGGGAAGGGTTATGGATATGTATAAAATATTGCTATAAAATTCACTTTGACTTATAAAAACCCTACATTATAATAAATATGAAATATGCGAATATATTTGCATTTTATATATAAATAATGTAGAGGTTAGCAACATAATGTATAGATTATTAATGGACGAACTCATAAAATGGAAAAACAATAAAGATAGAAAACCATTAATCCTAAAAGGGATTCGTCAATGTGGAAAAACTTATTTACTTAGAGAGTTTGGTGAAAAATACTATACTGATATCGCTTATTTTAATTTTGAAGGTAATGAATCACTTCAGGACAGATTTGAAAGAGATCTTGATTGCAGTAGAATTATCGAAGAGTTAAGCATACTCCGTGGTAAGCCAATCAAAAAAGAGGAGACACTCATCATTTTTGATGAGATTCAATTCTGCAATAAAGCACTATCTTCACTAAAATACTTTTGTGAAAATATGCCAGGATATCATATAGTTTCTGCAGGATCCTTGCTTGGAATTGCATTATCAAAACCTCTGCCCTTTCCTGTTGGCAAGGTTTATTTTCTAACTCTCTACCCTATGAGTTTTTATGAATTTTTGTTGGCTAATGGCGAAGATATGCTCTGTGAATATTTACAAGAACTTCCAAATAATGAAGTTGTATCCGCTCTATTCACTGACAAGTTAGAAAATTATTTGAGGTCATATTATATTACTGGTGGTATGCCAGAAGTTGTTGATAAGTGGGTAAAAACTAAGGATATTTCCCTTATAGAAGATATACAAAAGAAAATATTGGATAGTTATGAGCTTGATTTTGCAAAGCATGCACCTATAAAAGATTATCCTAAATTGTCCCTTATATGGAAGTCAATACCAAACCAGCTTTCCAGGGAAAATAATAAATTTATGTATAGTAACGTAAAAAAGGGGTTAAGAGGAAAGGATCTTGAAGATGCTCTTCAGTGGCTTATAAGTGCTGGGTTAGTATATAGAGTATCAAGAATAGAAAAACCATTTATACCTCTCGAAGCCCATGCAGATCAAGTCTATTTTAAATTATATATGCCTGATATTGGATTACTTCGTAAAGTTGCAGGGTTGCCTGCAGGAGCTATCCTTGAAAAAAACAATTTATTTACAGAATTTAAGGGTGCTTTAACAGAAAATTATGTTCTGTGTGAACTAATAAAAATAAATAACGGAAATATATATTACTGGAAATCTCAAAATATTGCCGAGGTAGATTTTGTGATAGGTTTTGGCACAAAAATCATTCCGATTGAAGTAAAGTCAGAACGTAATACTAAATCAAGAAGTCTTACTGAATATCGCAAGAGGTACAACCCGGAGATATCACTATTAATTTCCATGAATAATATAAGTGGAGAAAAGATAAAAAATATTCCTCTTTATTTATTATGGAAAATAAAGGATTATTGTGGGGGTTAAACCTCCTATGTATAGATGAAGACCAGAGTAGTTCGTCTGGATTTGTTCATGTGATTTATGCGGGGGTGAACCTATGTGTTCACCCATTGAATCATTATGGTAGACACAGAAGAAATACCCCCTATAGGAATAAAAAGATTAGATGAGGAGATTCCTCGCTTCGCTCAGAAAGACAGTGCGGGGGCACGGGAATTCCTTGGTACGTGTGCGAGAATACCGCACTTCGGAATGACATCCACACCGTCACCCTGAGGAGCATCTTCCCAGCGACGAAGGGTCTCCTTCACCATAATAGTACCTGTCAAAACCAGAAATGGCCTGGATCCCCGATAAAAGATTTCGGGGATGACATTCTCTCCGTCACCCTGAGGAGCGTATCTAAAAGCGACGAAGGGTCTCATACCCCCAGTCATCCTGAGGTAGCGTTTTCTTAAGCGACCGAAGGAACTCCTTCTCTCAGTAATACCTATCAAAACAAAAATTGGTCTGGATCCCCGATAAAAGATTTCGGGGATGACAGTTGTGTGAAGTTCGGGGATGACAATACAGAGATTCTTCGCTTCGCTCAGAAAGACAAAAAAGGATGAGGAAGCGTATCTTGTGTATTTAGCGACCGAAGGAACTCCTTCGCTCTGAAATGCTAAAATGCATTTTAAAAAATAACAAGGAAGCAGATATTAAAGTTTAAGAAGTTGGAAAAAAGCTTAAAATAGCTTGAAAAGTTATTATGTAATAGAGTAAAATTTTAATGTTATAATAGTCTTAAAAGTAAAGTTATAACTTATTTTTATAATATTAGAGATTATTAAAAAGGAGGAGAGAATGGAGCAAAAACAATTACTCAATTGTATTGTTTTAAACCCTAAAATTATGGCAGGAAAACCAATCATTAGAGGTACACGATTAACTGTACAATATATTTTGAACCTTTTAGTGCATGGATCAACTATTGATGAGATACTTCAAGAATATAAAGGATTAACAAAAGAAGATATATTAGCCTGTTTATTATATGCTGCTGAAGTACTTGAAGATACAACATTTATGCCTTTGGTAGAGACAGCATAAATATGCGTTTTCTTGTTGATGAGTGTACTGGTCCTGCTGTTGCTAAATAGCTAAAAAATTTACAACATGAAGTATTTTCTGTTTATGATGAAGCTCGTGGCTTAGATGATGAAAGTATTATTAAGAAGGCAAACCTTGAGAAATACATTTTAATTACCAATGATAAGGATTTTGGAGAGCTTGTATTCCGTATGAGAAAACCGCACAAAGGTATAATTCTTTTACGATTAGAGGACGAACGTCCAGAGAATAAAATCGCTGTATTGAAACGAGTATTAGAATATTATTCTGATAGTCTTACTAATAATTTTACTATTGCGACTGAAAAAACTATTCGTATAGTTTCCGAAAATGTGATTTAAGAATAATACTCTTTTCCGTCACACTGAGGAATGCTTTTTACTGTGGTGAAGTGTCTCCTTCTTTTACCCCCATTTCAAATAAACCTAAACATTAATAAAAAGTAACAGACAGGAATGTCTGTTTTACACCGAAAAGACAGATGAGGAGATTCTTCGCTTCGCTCAGAAAGACGGAAAGGGGTCATTCCCGCGAAAGTGGGAATCCAGAAACAAAAGAATATGGATCCCCGATAAAAGATTTCGGGGATGACAACCTCTTCCGTCACCCTGAGGAGCGCTCATTTTAGCGACGAAGGGTCTCCTTCTTTTACCCTCATGCGAAATAAACCTAAACATTAATAAAAAGTAACAGACAGGAATGTCTGTTTTACACCGAAAAGAAAGATGAGGAGATTCCTCAAGACGTGTGCAAAAGACGCACTTCGAAATGACGAAAAGGAGTGAGGAATGACCATTCCTCTCCCGTCTTCCTGAGTGAGCGTAAGCGACCGAAGGAACTCTTTTTTTGTATGCTTACTTTTTTTCTTTAATTTCGGTATATATTTCTTCAGCAGTTTTTTCCTCAAACACTTTTTCTTTAATCTCAAGATAATCTACTTTTTGATACATAAATTCTTTGATGAAATAAGCAGTCTTTTCAATTCCTAATTGATCCAAGATTATGCTAATAACTTGAGTTTTAACTTCCTCGCCTTGCGGAATTACTAATTTATCATTAATCATTTTTATTTTCCTCCTCAAGTATATTAAGGATAAATTCTACAGGGTTCTTAACTAAAATTATACCCTTGTATCTTTTTATTATTCTATTATCACAAGTTAAGAAATATTCTGCTCCTGCTCTTTCAGCACAGGCAAGATGTAATGCATCTAAACCTCTAATTCCTAACTTTTCTATCTCTTTAGCTCTTTCTAATATCTTTTCATCTAATTTTTGAAACTGTTTGGCGTTTTTAATTATTGAACTCACAAACAATTTTCTCTCTTCATAAGGATTCCTGTCATTTTCATAGGTCAGCACCTCAGAAGAAATAAGCTCAAAATAGTCTTTTTCAATTAATGAAAATATTAATAATGATGCTGTTGCTTCGAGATATATTCTTGCTTTGGTTTGGTCATCAAATATTTTATTAATCGTACTCGTGTCTAAATAAATTTTCATGATTTATATTTACTCCAAAATAAGTAACTTTCGTTCGTATGTTTCAAATATTCTTCAAAGATTCATATTATATGCTTTCATTATAATATTTTTCATAGAGAAAACAAACTGCCATATTATAAAAACACAGAGGATTAAAAGAGGAGATTCCTCAGTACGTGTGCGAAAAGACGCACTTCGGAATGACGGTGGCGTGGCACTGTAATCCCTTATTATGTGTATGATGGTGCTGGACTTTAAGAATATCGAAGAAACTTCATGATTCAACAGGAGCGAGGAATGACACCACCCACCGTCACCCTGAGGAGCGTATCTAAAAGCGACGAAGGGTCTCCTCTTCTCTGTATCCTTACAGATATATTCGGGAATTAAAATAAACAGACAAGAATGTTTGTAATATAAGAAAAATTGGTCTGGATCCCCGATAAAAGAGTTCGGGGATGACAATACAGAGATTCTTCGCTTACGCTCAGAATGACGGGAGAGGGGTCATTCCCGCGAAAGCGGGAATCCATGATTAGAAATAAGGTCTGGATCCCCGATAAAAGATTTCGGGGATGACAGTTGTGTGTATTTTGGGGATGACAGTTTTTACTCTGGATCCCCGATAAATACATTCGGGGATGACAGTTGTGTGGAATTCGGGGATGACAAGAAGAAGAAAAGAGGAGATTCCTCGGGACGTGTGCAAAAGACGCACTTCGGAATGACATCCACACCGTCACCCTGAGGAGCATCTTCCCGGCGACGAAGGGTCTCCTTCACCATAATAGTACCTGTCAAAACCAGAATTGGTCTAGATCCCCGATAAAAGAGTTCGGGGATGACAATACAGAGATTCTTCGCTTCGCTCAGAATGACCGATTAGGGGCGAGGAGATTCCTCGCTAACGCTCAGAAAGACGAAAAAGGATGAGGGAGCGTATTATGCTTTGTAAGAATCTCATCATTTAATGCACAATATATAAACCTCTTTCAAATATTGAGAGGTATTTTACTATTGATATGCATCTCTGCGATGTCTTACATGAAAAATTGTTACAATTTTTTCTCGATTATTAACTTGATATATTACTCTATATTCTCCAATTTTAACTCTATAACTTTGTTTTGAGTTTTTCAATTTTCGATAACCTTTAGGAAATGGATTCTCTGCAAAAGCCTCAACAGCTATAATAATTTTAGAAACATACTGTGAATCAATGTTTCTTAATTCACGAACAGCTGACTTTTTCCAAAATATTTCATAGGAGTCCATCTTTTTTAAGTTGCTTTTTAAGCTCCTCAAAACTTATTGTTGGTTCATCACGACGCTCAGCAATAATTGTAAGATCATGGATGTCTTCTAAAAGTTCTTTGTATTTATTAATTGGGAGAATTATAGCTTTTTTCTGCCCTTTGTTATCTATTACATATTGTTCATTGAGTTTCTTCATAATAATATCTCCTTTAAAATCTCTCTTATTCTTACATATTTTAGCAAATAGTTAGTAATACACAAGATGGCGAATTACTTCATTTAAAATCTGGACGAAAATAATTCATTTCTTCACTTAAAAAAAATTGATAAGAAAGGAGAAATTCAGTATAACAAACCTCCTGTAGCACTCTAACCACAGGAGGATATATTG
>JBPOJC010000043.1:0-18641 GCA_052034135.1 Caldisericota bacterium
TGCTGATTACGAATCAGCTGCTCTACCAACTGAGCTACGTCGGCAAAATCTCTGGGCGGAACAGGGTTCGAACCTGTGACCCCTTCCGTGTGAGGGAAGTGCTCTACCACTGAGCCACCCGCCCATATATTATAATATAAGTATATTAAACCAGTTTTTTATTTTTTTTCTTGAAGTAATTATAATAACATTTTTAATTTTTAATTACAATTTTTCCAATTTTATTTAATAATTTCAAATATGTAGTAGAACTAAAACATGTTTGACCATATAAAATTGAGTTAAAAAAAACGGTAATTCTTCGCTAACGCTCGTAATGACACCCACCCCCGTCACCCTGCGGGTGCCTATTTCATGGCGAAAAAGGACAAATCTGCGCCGTCACCCTGAGGAGCATCTTTTCAGCGACGAAGGGTCTCCTTCTCTCCTCGTCATTCCATGAATTTCTTGGTCATTCCCGCGATTCTTCTTGTCATTCTTAGCGATTGCGGGAATCCAGATTTTTTACTATATCATCTAATGAAAATGGAAACCCAGAATACTAAGGGTAGTTCCATGTTTCTACCTCATGCAAAATGTGTAAAAACAAACTCTCCATATATGTAAGAGGGGTAAAAAAGACAATTCTGTCACTCTAAAATACAAAAAGATACAATTGATCTGGATCCCCGATAAAAGAGTTCGGGGATGACAGATACGGAGATTCCTCAGTACGCGTGCGAAAAGACCGCACTTCGGAATGACGAAGAGGAGCGAGGGATGACACCCGCTCCCGTCACCCTGAGGAGCATCTTTACAGCGACGAAGGGTCTCCTCTTTTTGCCTCCGACCGATTGCGGGAATCCATTTACACTTCCATATAAACGAAAATCAATTAATGTAAAAACACAGCATTAATGGAAACCACAGAAACACCAAAGAATCATGTATTTGAAATCTTTTGAATGAGGAGCATAATTTTATTATGTCTATGTCTAAAAAGGCGTTTATTTTTGTTTTACCATTTTTACTTGTACTATACGGCTGTAGCGCAAGAGATATAAAGGCAAACTCATTTTACATTGCTCTTCAGGGTATAAATCTTGATAAGCTCTCACAATTAAATTATGACCTGATAATTATTGATTATTCTTATGATGGTTCAGAGGCAGTAGAATTAAAGAGTGAAGAAGTAAATAGGTTAAAGGAAAGTGGAAAGAAGGTTTTTTCCTATTTGAGTGTTGGTGAAGCTGAAGACTATAGATTTTATTGGAGGGATTCTTTTAAAGAAAATCCACCCTCTTGGCTACTTAATGAGAATCCTAATTGGCCTGGTAATTACACAGTTGCATTCTGGGACGATGGCTGGCAAAAAATAGTATTTGAATATATTAATAGGATAGTAAAGGCTGGTTTTGATGGCATATGCATTGATAGGGTAGATGTTTACAAAGAATTTGCAGATGAAGACAAAGGTAAAGATTATCAAAAATTAATGATAGAATTTTTAAGGAAAATAATAAAAAATCTAAATGATAAAAACCTCACGAGCTTTAAAATAATCTTAAATAATGGTGAGGAATTACCTTTAAAAGATTATGTTCTATTTAGAAATATATGTGGTCTCGTAGCAGAGTCCCTTTATACAGATGGATCAGGAAACATTAGGAGTGAGGAAGAAATCAAAGTAAGAGAAAAACCTTTAAGTCGTTTAAAACGTGCAGGTAAATGCGTTATGGTGATTGAATATTCAGTTAGCGAGTATAAACAATCTATTTTAAAGGAGCGAGCTGATAAGAAAAAGTTCTTAATTCAATTTCTTAATCCTTCACTATCGCTATAATTATCTGCTTTTTAATACATTTATCTTTTTACAGTAAGTCTCGATCTTACAGATTGAGCACTTTGGAGATATGGGAGTGCAAATGTTCTGCCCTAATGTTACAAGAAGTTTGTTAAATATTGTCCAATATTTTTTGGGTAATACTTTCATTAATGCAAGCTCTGTCTCCTCAGGATTTTTGGTTTTAACAAGCCCAATTCTATTTGAGATTCTGTGAACATGGGTATCTACCGCAATGTTTTTCATCCCAAAACCTTCAGATAATACAAGGTTTGCGGTCTTTCTTCCGACTCCTTTTAAGGAAAGGAGTTCTTCAAATGAAGGTGGGACTCTCCCATCATATTTTTCAATGATTTCTTTTGAGATATCCAGTATTTGTTGAGCTTTCCTATGATAAAACCCTACAGGGTAAATAGCCTTTTCAATCTCTTCTTTACTTAGTTTTACCATTTTATAGGGATTATCTGCAAGATTAAATAATCTCTTAGAGGCTTTCAGTGTTACATCGTCCTTTGTTCGCAAGCTAAGCAAAGTTGAGATAAGGATTTTGTAAGGATCACCCTTATCCTCCGCTATTTTACTTACAACTGGCTCATTAAATTTAGCACATTCATTTTTAAGAATTTCAACAATTTTATCAATATCTTTTTCCATAGTGATATAATTTTAGCAAAAGTTATAAGTAAAAGGAGGCTTTATTAAATATGCCCGAATTACCTGATCTTACAGTTTTGATTGAAAATCTTATCGACCAAATTAAAGGTCTTAAAATAGTAAAAATCATAGAAATTGATAAGGGAAGCATTAAGGGAGATTTTCCTACGTATGAGAATCTTGGGAAAATAGAGGAAATTTCGAGAAGAGGTAAATACATAGTAATCAAAACTGAAAAGATAACTTTTTATATTCATTTGATGTTAACCGGGAAAATCCACCTAACAAAAGATAGCTCAATTGATAGAAGTAGAGTAGAGTTTAAACTATCAAATGGTCTTAGCTTAATTGTTTCAGACAAAAGAAGGCTTGCATATATTAGTGCCAATCTAAATGATTTACCAAAAGGTATTGAGCCATTATCCCCATCCTTTACCTTTGAAAATTTTTCTAAACTAATGGAGAAAGGTAAAAGAAAAACTATTAAGTCATTCCTAATGGATCAGGATTTAATCGCAGGAATCGGAAATGCTTATAGCGATGAAATAATGTATGCAGCAAGTCTAAACCCTCTAAGAAAAATTGGTAGTCTAAATAATGGCGAAAAAGAGAGATTATACAATGCAATTATTGAGGTTTTAAAACAAGCAATTATAGAGGTTAAAGAAAAAATGGGAAAAGGGCTCGAACTTGACGAAGAGAGGCTATATTTGCAGGTTCACAAGAAGAAGGGTAAGATTTGCGCCTCCTGTGGTGGAATAATTGAAACAGTTCATGTTGACAATAAAGTTGCATACTATTGTCCAATCTGCCAGAAGTAATTGTTAGTCGTAAGGCACTACTACGCTTACTACATTGCTACTTTTAACTGAGTACTCCTTTGGAGTCAAAAGTAGTAATAATTTAATTAAATAAACTGGAATATCTTTTTAATGAGTTAACAAAATTTTAAAAATTTAAAAATTTGGACGTATAAAAAAATAGAACAGATCAATCTTTAATAGAAAATAGGACTTAATTAAATTACATATTTAGAAATTCTAATAATTTAAAGACAAGCATTGCAGGCCAGACAAGAGCTTTAAAAAAACCTAATATACCTATCCAGAATGTGTTTGCCTGCTGGATATAATAGACAAATGCTCCAATAAAAGCTAATCCATAAACACTCATGTTAAAATTGTAATGTTCCATTTTCCTGCTTTCTTTGCACTCTTTAACGTTTAAGTCTTCACTATCCATATCAATCCTCCTGAATAAATATTCAGTGAAAATAATATATTTTATTTGTTTTTTGTCAAAGAATTGTATAAATTGTATGCTTTTGAGACTCAGGATAATATTTATTAAATTTTGAGTCTCCTATTAGTTCGGAATTTATTTAGGTAAACTTAAGCTTGCGAATTTATCATTTTAATTTATATTGATTTATATCGAAAGGGTAGAGGAAAATAAAGATTTATGAAAGCTAAAATTCTTGATAACGAGAAAAATCCACATGCTTTGGAGTCTTTATATAGGACAAACCCGCAGGAATTCAAAAATGCGCTCCTCGAAATATATACTGAAAACCCTGATTCAGAGATCTTTAAAGTTTGGTATGAGAGATTATTCTTTGAAGATTCAATAGAAAATAAAATTGAAACAAAGAAAAGGAAAAGCAGTTATGACTTTTTCATTGTTTTGCTGTTTTGCATATTTGCGGGTTTATTAGTTAAGTTACCTGATTTCTTCAAATTTATTAAATATGACATATTTTATATCAGAAACTTATCTTTCTTTTTTCTACCATTCATTGCGATATATTATCTGATCAAAAAGAAAGCAAATTGGCGTCATTGGCTAATAATACTGCTACCAATTATATTATCTGCGGTGTATATAAATTTGCTTCCAGGAACAATGACCCCAAACAAGATGTCAGATACATTTATTTTAGCTTGTATTCATTTGCCATTTTTCATATGGTTCATAAGTGGTCTTGGTTTTATACTTCCTGAATTAAAAAACATTGAAAAAAGAATCGACTTTCTTAAATTAAACGGAGAAATTTTTGTTTACACAGCACTTATGATCGCAGGATTAATTGTATTAACTGGTTCTACATATTTACTATTTTCTGCAGGTGGGCTTGACGCAACTAAAGTATTGACCAAATGGGTATCACCAATCGGCATAGTATCATCTCCAATAGTAGCAATGAGTCTTGTTTATAATAACAAGAAGATTGTTAAATTGGCACCTCTTCTTTCAAGAATATTTGCTCCTTTATTTTCTATAACATTATTAGTATTTTTGGGCTTTATTTTTTCTCATATAAGAAATCCTTTCCCGAACCGTGATTTTCTACTTTTCGTGAATCTTTTCCTTCTATTAGTTGTAGTGATTAGCACTTTAGTATTAATCCATAAAGTACCGAACCAAAAAATTAACTTCTTTGATTACAACAATTTTATCTTATTAATAGCCTCTTTCATTGTTGAAATATTTGCATCGGTTAATGTTTTGTTAAGACTTACTACCTTTGGTTTCACGCCCAACAGAGTAGCTTTAATAGGGTTGAATATTATTATTTTAATTCATCTCATAGGCATGATTGTTAATTATATTAAATGGTTTACAAAGAAGGTAGATAAATCTATGTGTCTTAAATTTGTAGCAAATTATATTCCAGTTTACTTCTACTGGTCAATATTTATAGTTTTTGTATTTCCCTGGATATTCTCACTGAGATAACATTAATATTTATTTATCGCTTATAAAGCGCTTTTAATTTTCATTTCAAATCTGCAACTAACACTCCAGCTAAAGGATGGACTTTGATTATTTTTACTTCTGAATTTAGATCTTTGAAGCAGTTTGTTAAGTATTCTATTTTTGAAGGAAAATCTGTTACCTGATCATCATAAAATACTTCTTCGTATTTGTCTTTATGCTTTTCAGGATCTTCGAAGAATATTATATCTCCTATTATTATTCTTCCTGGTTTTGTTATAAGTTTTGATAGTATTTTTATGCATTCTTTCTTGATATCATCTGGTAGGTGATGCATGGAGTATATTGCTACTATTTTTGTTATGTTGTAAGATGAAAGTTCTATTGTTTCTAATGGATTTTCGAATGGCCCAAATGTTAGTATTATATTTTTTACGTTTTCTTTTCTTGCTTTTACTTTTGCTTTTTCCAGACTCAGTTTACTTATATCTATCCCTATTACTTTTTTGCATATTTTTGATGCATTTATTATGAAATTACCAGTTCCACATCCTATATCCAATAAGATATCTTTGTTATTCAGGTTTAATTGTTCCAATACTATTTTATCAATAATGCTCTTAATGGAACCCTCTTCATTATTTAGTTGTTCATTGAATTTGTAATCGAAGAGGTGGGAAAGATAGATTGGATCGTAATCAGGCATTTTATTTAATTATAAATAACCACTGAAAGTTTATCTTCATTTAAGTATTTGTTGAAGAAATCTATCATATCTAAATATTTAATTCTTTTTATTTGTTGGATTAGTTCAATAGGTGAATATAGAGGTTTATCCAAAATAGAATTACTTATTACATAATTGGTAAGATTAGTAGGATTATCAAAATTCATCAAATGTCTCTCGCAAAATGCTTCTTTATAAACCTCAAATTCATCTTCTCTTAAAAAGTTCTGGATATTTTTGAGGCTTTCAAAGACCAAATCAATTGCTTTTGTTTTAAGATTTTTTTCAGATATTCCAAGATAAATAATAAAAATAGAAGTATCTATATAATGTTTGATTCTTGTATGAGTATCATAAACCAAGCCGTATTGTGTTCTTAAAATTTTATATAAAATTGATTGGGGTATTTTTCCGAGAATAAAACCGCATAAATCTATAATAATATGCCTCGAGATTTTATTAGCTTTCTCGATGCGCGTTGCTATAGAAATTTCGGTTGTCCCAATAGGCACTTCTATATTTATTTTTTGTGGGTTATATAAAGGCAGTATTGCAACTTTTGGAAATTCGTTTTTACTAAATATTTGGTCTATTAAATTCAAATCAATGTCTTTTTCTTCAATATCTCCATAAAATACAATTACTTTTCTTCCATTTTTATAATATTTTTCATAGAACTCATTATAATCTGAAAAGGTTAGAGATTTGCAGGTATCTGAAAATCCTAACTCTGTATGGCTTAGCTGATATTCTTTGCCATATAACGCATCATAAGTAGAATCCAACAAAAGATAGTAAGGATCTTCAGTGCTTTCATGTTGGATTGCAGCACCAGTTATAGCTTGCTTTTCATTCTCAAAATCAGTAATTGATAATGAATTTAATGAAAATAAAGATGCTAACGAGAGCATTGCTCTTTTTGAATAAGGTAATGTTGTTTTTATCCAATAATTACAAAACTCTCTTTCGACCATACCATTTGTTTCACTTATATAATTATATTTATCTATATTTATTGGTGAGTTAAGAACTGATCTATCGATTTCGTTTGTAAGCAAATGCTCGCATAAATGAGCTAATCCATACTTTCCCATAGGTTCAAATCTCGAACCTGCAAAAATAGAGCTTTTAATATAAAAAGTATGTGCACCTTTTTGTTTAAGTAAGAAACAATTAGGATTTATTTCTGAAATTTTAATCACTTTAAATTCACTTCCTCAATTTTATTTTTTTCTTCGTTTCTTATTCTGCTCTGAATTTTACTATTTTTTAATCAAATCTAACGGAATAGGTTATTTTAAATTTTTCTCTTATGTTTTGCAGAAAACAGTTAATATACTGACCGATCGTATTATATTTTAATTTATCTTTTTCCATAAATTACCACCTCAATTGATCAAAAGTTAAAAATAGATAATATATAGTTTAGCCTAAGGATAACCATACACTTTTTAACATCTTCATGATTTCATCAATACTCGATGGAGGATTAATATCTTTATGACTTTCAGGACTTTCTAATGGATGAAGATGCCATCCCTTAAAATTGTCAAAATCTATACCCCACAATCTTTTTTCTTCTTCAATAAGTGCAAAAGCAGTAGTACCCGTAATTTGGTTAAAATATACTTGCAATATACGCTTTTTCTCTAAGTATACCCTACCCTTAACTATAAAAACTTCTCTATGAACATCGATTTCTTTAACAAAGTCAAGATTAGAAAGTGAGTGCAATAATAAGAGAAAGAACTTCTCTACATCCATAAATCTTTTATTTCAGTATAATGTTTTTTTAAAGTTTCAGCTTCTTCCCATTTCCAAAAATCTTTTTCAGTTTCAAAAGAGTAATTTTCGTTTCCTGCTCTTGAAATATCTTCTTTCAATTTTCTTTTAAATTCCTCAAAATTCATTCCCCATTTTTTCTCAAAATCATTAATAGTTTCGTTTAATTCTTTTAATTTTATCTCTAAATAATCAATAAGAATCTTATGGAGAGATTCATCAATATCCTTTGAACCAGTAGTTTTTAAAAGAAATTCCCCTATCTTTGGTGAAACTGTTGGCATATTATAATCACCTTCTTATGCATTAATTTTTCTACAATCATAAATTATAGAACAGTTTTAGTAAATTTTACCTATTTATAATGAATCTGGCAAGACCTCGAATTGATTTATTAATCGTACAATCTAAAAATTTATACAAAGATTTCAAACCAACATTATAAAGAATATCAATTTTTAAAATATAAGTATAATGAAGTGAATTACAACAATTATAAAAATTGAAGAGTAATATTATAGCTTCTAAATAATATGTGGTTAATTATATTATTCTGCAGGATAAGTAACCTTTACTTCTCGTAAGTTTGCATCCCAGTCTACTTTGCATCCCATATTCTCAGCTATAAATCTTATAGGAAGCATTGTTCTACCAGGAGGTATAATTATTGGTGTAACTTTAGGGTTCTCTGGATCAATAAACTTATAGGCTCCATTAACTTTTGCACTATTCTTACCTATCCATAGTTCAATTGTTATATCTTTAAAAGTAATTATAACTTTTTTTTCAGAATCATTCCAGGAAACTTCCGCTCCTAATGCCTCTGCTACATATCTAATTGGAAGTAGGGTTCTTTCTTCATAAATTATTGGTGCTACATCCATTTCCTTTTCTATATCATTCACATAGTAAGCTTTCTTATCTATATAGAGACGAATGATAATTTTTTCGACTGCTTTCATTGTCATTGCACTTGCTTCGTTTGAGTAATCAGAGTCTCCAGCTGTGTTGTATGCCCTTACTCTGTAATAGTAAGTTGTGTTAGGCGTGAGTCCTGTATCAGTATAAATTGTTGAATTAGCAGCAAGAGTTTTAATTTCAGTGAAACTTCCACCCAAAACTTTCCTTTCAAGCTTAAAACCATCCTCATTATCAGAATTATCAGTCCAACTAAGCTTAATTTCAGTGGAAGAAGATTCACTTGCAAAAAGATTTAAAGGTTTATTAGGAATATTAAGTGCTTTTGATACAATAACTTTTTTAGTTATAGTTGATGTAAGCCCTACATTATTTACAACTGTCAGTGTTACATCATAATCACCTTCTTGCAGGAATCGGTGTATAACAACCTCGCTTTCTGCAATAGCTCCATCTCCAAAATCCCATTTAAATGACTCAATACTTCCATCTGGATCAAAGGATGAAGAAGCATCAAAAGTTATGTCTTTTTGAGCAAAAACTTTTTCAGGTGAAATTGTGAAATTGGCTGAGGGAGGCGAATTTGTGCTTACGAGCTCTCTTTTAATTTCGGTTGATTGACTTTCATATATTATATATCCAATAACTGAATAAGTTTTTCCTTTCTCTGCTTCAACAGTTGACCATTTATCAGAGATAGTTAAAGAAGCATCTCTTTTTAAATCATTGAAAGCGTGTCTTAGTTCTTTCTTTACATCATTATCAGAAATAACTTTAAATATACAGGTTCCCGAAACATTTCCTGAACCAGCATTCTTAAATGATAAGGTGATATCTAAATCCTCACCAAGTTGAAATTTTTTAGGACTCACCGAGAAACTTTTAACTTCTATAAGAGTCTTTCCAATTTTTACAGCTATCTCTTCTTTATCGAGAATATTATTTGAAGTATCTATAATGGAAGTCTCGAGAATATAGTTGCTTGTTTTGAAACCATTAGTATCCCATTTCTGAGTTACAAGACCATCTCCCTTTAAGCCTTTTATTGACATAAGCTGTAAACTATCAATTATATCAGGGGCTGCCCCTACTCTTACCAGAGTATTAATATACACATCCTTAGCATCATCGCTATTATTTAATAGAACATTTAGTTTTACTGTTTCACCTAAATCATATAAATCCTTTTCTTTATATAGTCCTGTTATTGAAACAGTGGAAGTTATGAACTTTATCTCAAATTCATATTTTTTATAGAATTTGGCTTCAGTAGTTGAAGCATTGTAGAAGAAGGGGTAAATGTTCAGTATAAGAGTGGTTGTATTATCTGGATTTTCAGTTATCTGCCAATCGTAATCATTCCCTGGAAACCATTCATTCGCTAATTCCTGCTCTGTCATATTAAAGGAAGAAGAGTCTGGGAGCATACTTACAATAGGAAGTTTTAAATCTTTTGCAGTAATCAGCCCATCTTTGACTTTTAAGGTAACATCCTGTACTCTATAGATTTGATCATAGTTTATCTTTTTAATATAATAGGGAACTCTTGGTTTACCATCTTCTAATAAAGTGTCGCCTCCAGGTATTTCAACATAATCAAATCCTCCTACTCTTTCAACTGTATAATCAGGAATATCAATTTTAATAGAAGAAGGTGGCTCTGTACCCCTTACATTGATATTTCGAAGGAGGAGAAAAAAAGAAATCACTATTATTGAAACCAATAAAATTAATGAAAATCTTTTATTTTTCACCCTTATTCACCTCCAAATTTGGGATCACCATAAAAGTTATATTCGTAAACCCAACCTTTCCAGCCAGAAGATGGCTCTCTAAACTTCTTATAGTCGAGGAATGCTTTTCCTGCTGGAACAGTATCCATATTCCATCTATCAAAGTAAACCCTTGCAGTCTCATTGTTCAATCCTGAGCTTGATACTTCAGTTGCACCAATATAGACTCCTGCTCCATAGTCAAAGTATGCTTCTCCCATACTGTAATCTCCACAACCAGGTAAGTCATAGTATCCCGTAAGACAGGATAAACCTAAAACAAATGGATGTTTTGGCATATTTACTTTTATATCCCAAGGTCCAATTGGTGATAGGTAACATTCATTACCATGTCCTCTCATAACTATTACATTTTTATTACCTGCTATTGAGTTAAATCTATCAATGAATACTTCATGAGCTCTTTCTTCGCTTACTGTATATATTGTGCTACTTTCTCCATTTCTGTTGTAAGCTATAACCAGTTCATCATTATAGTCTGAGAGGACATTACCGATTGCAAATCCATCATGACGCGTAGTGCTATCAGTATATCTTATTCCATCAAATTTGTATTCATAACTTCCAGTATCACCTTTATCCCATTTCCACGTACCTCTATCTGAAAATCGCTTAAATTTCTGGATCACTTTTCTTTCATCATTAATACCATCATCACTTATAATGTAAATCTCATCTAATCCATCACCATTACCATCTCCGCATGCAAATCCATCGTAGTGCGTGTAAAAGACATCTTTATTGCCATCTTCGTTTATATCGTCAATTGTGCTCACTCTTCTTCCAGTTTGGTTATAAATTCGGATAGTTTTATCATCATCTCGTAGTATTATGATTTCTGCATTATCATCACCCTCCATAACATTTCCAACAAGAAAACCATCGTAAGAAGTAAATTCTATCCCAGTAAGTCTTTCTTTAAAAGAAAATCTTCCATCTGTTACATCATACACTGTTACAGTATCATCATCGTCTTTTGCAATTAATATTTCATCTAATCCATCATTATCTATATCTCCTGTCGCTATTATATCCCAGTGGGTGAAATCGAATGTTTCATCATCAACAAAAAAGCCATCTGGCTCATAGAGATAGAGCTTATCATCTTCATCAACTCCTATAACTATTTCATCTTGCCCATCTCCATCAAAGTCTCCTGTCGCAAAACCATCATATTTTGTGTATCGCACATTAATGCTTCTTATAAGTGATCCATCTGGTTCATACTCATAGATTTTACTATCTTCATCAATTGCAATTATAATCTCATCCATGCTATCACCATCAATATCTCCCAAGGCAAAAGCGTCATAATTAGTGAAGCGCACATTAAATTGAGACTTTACAAGTTCTTTTGAATAGTGAAGTCTATCTGTCGTGTAACCTTTAGCTTCAAGGTCAACTGCAGCATCATTTGCTGTTTTAAGAAACATTTCCCATGTACCCAATCCACCACTTGTAACAAGAGCATTTTTAAATGCAGGTCTTCCCCATCTATGTATGTCGAGACTTGCCGTTATTGGCTTCAATAGAGCTTCTGCTGAATTTCCAATTATTCTTCCAATTGATATATCGGGTGTCCCATAGGTTGAAGCAGTATCAGCATAGGGTAAATCACAGTTGCGAATATTAATAGGATCCCCATCTTCATTAAATCCAATTGTTTCAGTAAACGATGGGACTATTTCTGTTTCTCCAACGATTAAAAGATATCCTGATGAAATCCAGTCATCCTTAAGTTTTAAAAACCATCTATCTGAGCCAGATGCCCTTGCATCGATTAGTCTATTAAAGCTTGTATTTGTAGCACCAAATGGAAGGTACCCTAATACTCCATTCTTTTCTTTTGCAAGCTCTGCCATATTTGCTAATAAGCTATTTATACCATAAAGAGTATAAGTACCAAACAAATTTGTAGGGTTTGTAACAATTAGATAATCAGCCCTTGAAATGGCAGTGTTAAGTTCTGTAGTTGTCAAAGCATTTGAGACGCTTACGGGACACTCTATAGAATAAGCTCTATTCCATCTATCTTTATATGTAATTGCGACTTTAGGTTCACCAATGTAATAATTTGAAGATGATAGATTTGGATCAAAAAGAATAGGAACAACATCATAAGAAAAATTGAATGAGGATCCACCCTTAAATGAACCTAATCTGGTATAAGTAATTTCCGTTTTTTTGGATGTTAATAAATAAGTAGATTCTATACCATTACCTTTAGCGCCTTGGAAGCCTTTAGAGCAATCTAAAACTTTGAAATCCGAGACAGTATAGTCAGGATTATCAGTTGGAGCATTGTTTCTTACTGTTACGGTAACAGTAAAAAAGTTTTCATTTCTTGTAACGTTCCTTGTTATATTTAATGGTAATGTTACATCTGGTTCAGTTATTTTTTTAACTATTATACCTTTTCTCTTTTCATTACCATAGCTATCCTTTGCTTTAACTTCAATTGAATAGTTATCGGGAGTAACTCCAACAGTATTCCAATAATAACTTATGCTTCTATTGGGGCAACTCCACCCCTCTGGTGCATAAATGGGAACCATACATAGCATATATTCTTCCCTTGCTTTTCTTTCACCATTTATGAGAATTTCAGCTTCCGTAATACTTCCAAATTTATTTTCATGCGATATTGTTGCTGAGATTCTGATAGTTCCATAGACTTCGCTATTTGGAGATGGCTCTTCAATTGTTATGATTATTGGCGATTCTTCTTCAGAAAGACGATTTCTAATATTTCCAGAGGTTATTACCTCTTTAAAGTTTCCAGCAAAGTCAAAAGCTTCTGCCGAAAATGAATGAGGGCCATCAATAAACATTCCTGTGTCAACACTCCATTCAAAGGGAAAAGAAAAGTCAGTAAATCTTAGCTTCCCATCAACAAAGAATAAAACTCTACCAATTCCTTTATTATCTTTACAATTAGCAATTATCTTTGAAAAACCTTGTAACTTTTCCGGAAGAATTAGAGAGATAGATGGTTGTTCATTATCATCTTCGGGGAGAGTACAAAATAACTTTTCTTTGCTTTGGACCGAATTCCCAGATTGGTCTTTTGATTCCACGATAAAGCTGTAAACAGTTTGAGGGCTTAAATCCTTCAAAATAATGTTGTGAATTTTCACAAACTTTGAATCTCCAGCTTTGTATCCATATTTTAAGCCTTTATTCCCATACTTTACAAGGCTATCACTCTCTTCATCGGTCTGCCATACTATTAGTGCTGAATTTTGTGTTATTTTTGTAACAGTTGGTCCCTCTATAATTCTTGGTGGGGTTTTGTCTTCTTCCTTTTCACATTCACAATCCTTTATTAGAGTATTATTAGTTTCATCTATCTCTAAAATCTGGTTTGCTGGGTCAACTACTACTTTTAATTTTAACTTTTCACATTCTAAGGTATAGCCTTTAAAAATTACCTCTCTAATATCTCCTCCATTTAATGTTGTATCAAAGTCAAAAAAATCTTTAAACTCTTCATTAATGTAAAGAGAAACACTAAATGGTTTATTAACTTCCTCTTCTCCAGAATTCTTTATTGTTGTACTTACAAGCTTTTTATCAAAATCACAATTTATATTAATGATTTCGAGGTCTGGAAAATTTCTTATAACTTCGAGGCAATTATTCTGTTCATTACTCTCCTTTAATTCATCTTTGTAATCTGCACATATTTTTATATTATCAAGTGGAGGAGAAGGTTTGTAGAAGTAGTCTTTAAACTTTCTTAGCTCCTCCTTTCCAGGCTCTAAGTAAGCCTCAAAGTAATCAGTAGCAGTTTGCACTCCATCAATTTCAAGGGACTTAGTAAAGAAAGCATTAGTCCTATCATCTCCTATATTTTTTATCTTGTAGTGTATTGTTGATTCAGTTTCAAGGTTAACAATTTCGGTTATTATTAAGTCTGGACCCTTCTTACAGTTACATTTAAAAGAAGCTCCCGCAAGTTCTTTAGCTTCCACTTTAACCATCTTATAGGATGGGTCAAATGTGCAACCTTTTTTCTCTGGGACAACCTTGTAATTTCCCGGAGGAAGAGTTAAATCTGTAGAATATATTCCCTTTTCATCACTTACTCCACTTTTAACTAATTTACCATTTTCATCATATATCCCTACATTGACGATGGGGCATTCAGTAGAAACTTTAATACCACCGTAAGAGGGATAAAATTTTTTCTCAAGGCAATTATTCTGTTCATTACTCTCCTTGATTGTATTTTTTATATCTGTGCATACCTTTAAAGTATGAGGTTTATCAGGAGGAGTATATTTGTATTCAAAGAAGTAACGTTCTAACTCAGTTCCAGGATTAAGGATCTGTGAGATTGTATCACCACTAACATAATAATCATCTAAGTAGAGTGCACTTGTAAATTCTGTTGGGGTTTGATTAGGGGTGGCTGTAGATGCATTACCAATATTTTTTACTTTATAGAATACTGTATAATATTCAGTTTTTTTGTGGACATCTATATCAGTTATAATTAAGTCTGGATATTCAGGCTTTTCATACTTAAGTATTGCTATAACCCAGCAAGCCCAATCCTGCGTGGAAGATTTACCTGCTCTAACCTCAAGGATGAATCCTCCCTTTTTTCCTTTGTATTGTGATAGGTCAATAGTCGCATCATCAAGTTTTTGAGAATAGGTTTTACTCTTCTCAAAGATTTTTACAGGTTTGCCTGCATAATTAAAGTATAATGTAAAAGTAACTCCATCAGTTTTGGCGGCATCCTTTAAGAACCCTAATTTTAAAGAAATAATAGCTTTTTCAGGAACAACAATATCAGGATACGTTCCCTTTATCCATCCATCAGACTTCCACTCAGGATGTGTCTCAAGAACTTTTGGATATTTTGCATTATCTTCCATAACTGAATTTGATAGTAGAATGGCGAATCCTTTACTATCAGATGAAGAACCAGGGAACTTTAGTCTTCCTGCACCACTTTCCCATATTGCTTTATCAGCACTTGAAACAAAATCATAGAATGTTTCGTAAGAGACACTTTTAACTTTATAATAATTTGCGCTCAAAGCAAAAATGAATAGAAGAAGAATAACTAATGAGATGACCCTTTTCACTTTTATCCTCCTATTAAAGGATATATTGGTGAATCTAAAATAAAGCTGCTAAATTTTTCTTGATGAACCTATCTATGATGAAAATTATAGTTTAATTATTTTTCAAATCAAATTTTAAAAATGAGTTTTATTAGATTTTGTAACTTTTTTATTAACAAAGAGTATTCTTATTTAATTTAATTATTTTTTTAGGAGGTTTATATGATTAAATAGTTATTAACATTTATCTTTACGGTGTTAATCTCGGTATCATTAATATCTAATCCTATAATTAAAGCTTCTCAAAGCGATTTACGATATCTAACAAAAGTTTTTGAGGAAGTCCAAACATCTAAAAATATAATATATAATAGCGTCGAGGATAGAACAGGAAAGGTAGTTGACCTTGCACTTGATATATATGAGCCAAAAAACGATACAATTGACAAAAGACCGCTAATAGTATGGATTCATGGTGGTGGTTTCAAAATGGTGATAAAAACAATATGGCATCAAGATGTACTGAGTTTGCTCAAATGGGATATGTAACTGTAACAATCAATTATAGGCTAAGCAGAGATTACACTAATAACATTATGGATGCGATTTCTGATGCTACAGAGGATGCAAGAAGTGCTGTTGACTGGCTAAGAGAAAATGCCTCTGAATACAAGATTGATACAGAAAATATTTTTGTTGGCGGATCCTCAGCTGGTGGTATAACTGCTCTCCATCTTGGATATGAAAATACAAAATGGGATAAGACAGGCATAATTGATTACCTCTTCAAAATTTTCTTCAGTTGCATCAATAACAATAGCTTTTGGTTTTCCATTAACTGTGATTATTGCCTCTTCCTTATTTAGGATTTTCCATAGGGCAGATGGATTATTTCTCAATGTTCTTATAGATATAAGCTGCAATTTTCTCCATCCTTTCATAATAATACTACAAAAAGTACACAATTAGTTTTCATTTTTACATACAATATGTCAACAGTATAATTTTTCTATATCTACAGCTTCCTCTTTAATGAAACATACTTTTAAAGTTGTAATAAAAAGATAACCTATCTTGATAATTTCTATGCCATCTGCGAAGTTAGGGTTTTTAATATTTATTAACACTCACTTATAAACCTTTAGGTGCAAACCATTAAGTTATGAAAAGTAGTTGTATTACTAACCTTATTTTATGGCTTTTTATAATTTAGTTGCTTCTACTTTTATGCTTTCAAGCTTAATTCCATTATATTGTCTTTTACTAATTTCTTTATCTTCACCTAAAATTCTGACTCTAAACCCTGCATTTTGAATTATTGTAATATAATCATCTTTTAATAATGCACCACCAACGCATCCTGCAATTAAATCTTCATCACTTCTTTGCTCTTCTGTCAATTCTTCCAATAAGACAATATCAGAAAGAAATATTTTCCCGCCATTTTTCAAAACTCTGTGTGCTTCGCTAAAAACTTTTTCTTTATTTGGGGATAAATTAATAACACAATTGCTTATAATAACGTCTACAGAATTTTCCTCAAGTGGCATATTCTCAATATCCCCCAATTTAAATTCAACATTTTTATAGCCATAATGCAGAGCATTTTCTTTAGCTTTCTGTATCATTTCTTCAGTTATATCTAAACCTATAACTTTTCCTGTATTTCCAACTTTTTTAGCAGCTAAAAAAACATCGAAACCAGCACCACTTCCTAAATCTAAAACAACATCACCTTCTTTAATACTGGAAAGAGCCACTGGATTCCCGCAGCCAAGTCCTAAATTAGCTTCTGAAAAAGAATTAATTTCTTCTTCGGAATACCCGATGCTTTTAGATATATCTTTGGCTAAAGGTGAAGTATTGCAACATGAAGATGTGCTGCCGCATCCACAACCGCTGGTTGCAACTTTAGAATATTTTTTCTTAATAACTTTTTTTATTTCATCACTTTTCATTTAATATTTCTCCTTAGTTATTACCATTTTTCCTCTATTACAATAATTATAATAGGCTGATGAATTTATGGCAAAAAAGTTTTTATTAGTTACTCTGATATTGCCTTTTAGGTAAATCCATTAGCCATTTCCAAACTGGAATAAAGTGTATAACTTTATCATCTGAATGCACATTTTTTTCCTCATCCCATGTTAGAACTGTGAGTAAATCTCCATTTAATTCTTCGCTTGCCTGAACAAGACTCTTGATCTCTCGTTGCTCAGTACTTATATTATTTGTTTGATATGAGACCTGTATTAATTCTGTAACTTTCAAATCTTTCTTGATCACAAAGTCTACTTCATTGTCATTCCTTGTTTTGTAGTAGAATAAATCACGATTGGGCATAAAACCTCTTTTTACAAGTTCAGTAAAAACAAGATTTTCCATTAATTTGCCGTAATCAGGAGAGTATCTTAGTGCTTTTGCATTTATATAACCATTATCAACAACATAAACTTTCTTTGGAGACTTTAATTTACCTGAAAATTTAAAAGAAAAACAGTTCAAGTGGAATATTAGATAAGCTTCTTCCAGATATTCAATATACTTTTCAACCGTCGTAACACTTCTCAAAGACAAAGTTTCTTTTAGCTTTCTTAAAGTGTAATAGCTTGAAAAATTATTCACAAGAAAAGATGCGAGATTCTGTATCTGGTGCGAAAACCTCACTTTATACCTTTTTACCACATCCTTAAATAATATTGAGTCGAATAATACACCAAGATATTCTTCTACACCAAAATTCTTGACAACAATTTCAGGAAAGCCTCCCACAGTTAAATATTTTTCAACTAAATTTAAAAGTTCACCCTTCTTCTGTGGGATAGATATTAATTCGTTGTCTAATTTATAATTATTTGCAAGTAAAAACTCTTTAAAATTAAATGGCATAATCTCAATTGGAATATGCCTACCAGTTAAAGAAGTTGCAAGCTCTTTGCTCAAAAGTTTTGCATTAGAACCAGTTATAATTAAATTATATCCCTCTCGCTTAAGCCGTTCAACAAATAGTTCCCAATTCGGCAGATTCTGCACTTCATCAAATAGAATTGTATTTATCCCACCATATACAGCATGAAGCTCTTTCATCAGTTCATCAGTATCTACTTGATTATCGCTTATAAAGATTTCATCATCAAAATTAAAATAAA
>JBPOJC010000107.1:0-11422 GCA_052034135.1 Caldisericota bacterium
GTAATTTTTATACTTTTTGTGTTTGGTTCCCAAATAACTTCTGCGCCAAATGCTTCGGAGATAAAGCGTATAGGAACTAATGTTCTACCATTTATGATTTGAGGAGGCACATCCAAGGTTAAAGGCTTATCATTAACTGTAGCAGTCTTCACTCCTACTTTAAGCTCCATAATAATAATCTTTCTGAATCTTACTATAACAATATTCTTTTTAGTCTGGTTGCCTGCCAGATCTGTTGCAGTGAGTAAGAATTCATTTCTTCCAAAATTTAGCTTTAACACATACTCTGCGAATCCTGACTGGTCTATATTTACTCTCGCTCCGTTTACGTTAACTATAACATTTGGTTCGGTTTTAAGTCTAATCAAGAGGGATTCACTAACAGTCTCAAAATAGTTTTCAACAAAGTTTAAAATCTCTAAAGGTGGAGGCTTAGTATCAAGTATGACCTTTATTTCTTTTAAGAGAATATTTCCAAAATCGTCTTCCACCTTAAAAAAAAGCTTATTTTCACCCTCTTTAAGGTATAAAGTTACATTAAATGCTCCATTTTGAGAAAGAGGAATGATTTTATCATTTATAGTGAGTTTAGTATCAATTGGGACTGAGCCACTTATAACAAGTTTTTCATTATTGGTTAAAAGCCCATCTTTTATGTTTATATTTAAGAAAAGCTTCCTGTAAGTCACTTTTTGGGTATTTGACCACCCAACTTCAAGCAAACCATCAGTAAAAAATAGTGAGTAGTTATAAGTACTTCTTTCTTGAGCAGTTTTATCTATATAAAGCTCTTGATCAATTGGAAACATATTTAGAAAATTTATTCCTTCAATGCTCTTTGTTCTGTTGACGAAATAAGAGTAGCCGGGGGTTAAATTGCTTACCTCGATTTCCACTCCATCTTGCGAGGATTTTGCATTAATTTTAAGAGGAATAACCCCCTTTTTCTCTATAACTTGAACTTTTGAATATATTTCCAATTCAACATTTTCCTGAATTATAAAACTAAATTTATTCTCATAAATTCCTTCTTTACTGAAGTTTACGGAAATTTGGATGTAATCTTCTTCAAATTTGTATGATAGTTCAGAAGGTATGTCACTTATACTAATAGATGTTACTTTTTCTGAGAAATAAAATCTTTGATTATTCTCCACTCCAATATAAATCATAGGCATCCATGCATTAGAAATTAATTTAGGAACTGCGTTTGCAGCGACGAATAGATAGTAAGGAATAATTGCTTCATTTTCTTTATCATCTTTAATGATAAAATTCAAAAGGTAATACCCCTCTTCTACTTCATTAGGTAAAGCAATATAAACTTTACAAATATTTCCTAAAACCAATCTTTCAGGTTCAAAGCTTACTTTTAATCCATTTAAACTGCTGCTAAACCCTAAACTAAAACTTTCTTTGTATGTTCCAAAAGAATATAGATCAAGAGAAACTTCTTCTGCCTCCGCCTCTTTTAGTATAATGGCTTCAGGTAATATATCAGCAAATATTTTATATTTAAAGCCCTTTTTGATATCGAGTTCTTTAGTAATATTGGAATTTTTGAATTCAAGCTTAGCGCCCTCATCAAGACTCAAACCCTCCAAAGCAAATTCATAAAGATAACCAGGAAATAAGTCCAACCCATACTTTTCAAAAATAGCATTATCATCACTTGACTTAACTTTTAAACTTAAATCTTCTATCGCTCCCCCCTTACTTAAAAACTTAACCTCTACATCATTTGCATCAGATGAAGAGGTAATTACATTTGATAGGCATTCAATCTCCCCTTCACTAAAAGGTAGTTTGACCTCTACTTCTTTAATACCATCTATAGAAAGTTCTTTCTCTGCGAAACCAACTTTTTTAACTAAAATTTTTGAATAATTACCAGAGAAACTAAAATAACCAAATTCATTTGTTATAGCTACATTACTATCTTTATCTAAAAAAGCTGTGACAGTAGCATCTTTAATTGGATTACCAAAAGAATCCAGTACAACTCCCCACAATTCCTCTCCTGGCCCCTCTTTAATATTAATTTCAAAAATAGATCTTCGACCAGATATGAGATCCTCTAAAACAACATAATTGAACCCATATGGTAAATCAGAGGGAACAATAAAGCCTTCAGAATAAGTTCTTTGAGAAAGAATTTCTTTAAAGGGAATAAGATCTCTAAAGGTTGTCTGATTGCCAATTTTAACTGCTATTAATGTACCAACCTCTGAATATAAATTAAGCCTTATCTCATCTCCCTTGCTTACTGAAGTATAATTCTTGGGCATCCATGCTATGAGGCTACTATCTTTCTTTAAGGCTAACTCAACTTTTCCTAAATCCAAATTACCCCTAACATCAATCGGATCAAGAAGAATTTTAAAAGAGCCATCAACTAAGACAAAAGTATAGGTTCCATCTTTTAAATTACTAAACTCAAACGATCCATCTGCAGCAGAAATAGCTCTTCCATTACTATTACCACCATAGATTAGTATTTCAGAAAAAGCAATTGGAGAATCATAGTAACTATTCCAGAGTATTCCTTTAGCTGTTGAATCACCTGCCTCACTTTTTTTAATTGTTATTTCCTGCTCCTGTGCGATGCTTACTCCCAAATTGTTTGTGAGTTTCATCTGAACTTTTGACTTTCCATATATTCCAGGAGCAGGTACATTAAAAATGTATTTCAAATTGCTGATTATTTCCTTTGTTAAAACTAAAACCTGAATCCTGTCTTGTATAAGTCTTAATTCTAATGTGCCATAAGTATTTGCACTAAATTCAACGTTTAAACTTTCTCCGGCAAAATATGTAGCTCCCTCCCCCTTCTTAAGACTCATCTTAAAATTAGCTTCAACTAAAGGAGGAATAGTAATTGTAGCGGTATTAGAGTCAGAGCTCAAAGTTCCGTCTGAATAAACAGCCTTAACCAGATACCAGTAGTTCCTATTTGGTCTAAAGTCGGTATCTTCAAAGTATCTATCTTTGATCAATGTGTTATTCATAGGAATTCTATTTTCAAAGGATGGATAATGACTACTTTTGTAAACATTATATCCCGCTATGTCTTCTTCTGTCTTTTCTGTTGGTGGTCCCCATGTAAGAATCACTTTATTGTCCTCTTTAACATATTTCGCTCTTAAATTTGTTGGTGCATCTAAATCAAGATATGTCAGCGTAACTCTCCCGCTGAATTTTAGGAACCCTTCATTTCTTTGCCCGTAAGTAAAACTTATAGAATAATCATAACCACCCGGAAACAAATCTTTGGGAGGAGTAAATTTAATAAAAGTAAATTTACCTTCATATGAAACCTCCCCAATATTTCTCTCTGAGAGATTGAGCCATTGGGGACCGTAGTCAATATTTACCCTAACATTTTGCGTTACTCCTTTATCAGCAAACAGGTAAATTGGTATGACTTCAACATAACCAGGAATAATTATGGGGTTCCAGCCACCATCTGGTATGGCAGTTAATTCGCCTCCAGCTTTTAACACTTCTAACTGGAACGGAAAATATATTACCTGATTTCCTCCTTTAACCTCAAGTATAAGGTTATATAAACCAGGAGGAGTGCTTAAAGAAGTTTTTACACTAAAGTCAATTTGTGCTGGTGGAGCTACTGAATCTTTCTTTGAAATTTCCGAATATGTTGGTAAATTTAAAACATTTAACTCTAAGGGGTAAGAAAAGTTTGAATATTTCTCTGCTAAAAAGGTATATTGAGCCTCAACATTTTGGGGTAGAGTAATTTTATTTGGTATCACTTTCCCATCAAAAGTCCCAGAAGAAAGACCAGCTATGATTATTTTACCGGTTAACTCAGTACTACCAAAGTCGTTACCAATTTTAAACTTTACATCATATTCACCGGGAATACAGTTATCTGATATATGTAATGTGAGGATTATTGTTTCTTTAAGTAAATACTGCATTTCAGCTTGCACAATATTTACTCCCATAGGACCTTCTAATTTTTGAATTTTTGCATCTTTAAGAAAACCTTTAGTTAATGAAAGCTCGATCTCGTAATCTTTTTCTCTATGCTCAAAATTCGCTAAGTTAATAGTTTCAGGATAAATATTAAATGCAACTTCTTCAGGAACAATGTCAAAATCAACATTTGCGGTAATATTGCCTCTCCTAACTTCTACTCCCCTAATGTCAACTGCGGTAAAGCCATCACTTGAACATCTAACAACATGTATTCCAGATGGAACACCCTTGATTTCATAATTGCCAAATGGATCAGTCTTAACATGATCCGTGAACTGTAGAGGAAGATAAACTTCTGCATCTCTTACGGGTAAGCCACTGCAGGTAACTTTACCTTTTATAACGCCGTAGCGAATGTCACTAACAATTTCTATTGTGTATCTTGCCTCACCACAAAGATTTTTTTCTTTTGGGACTAACCTCAGAAACTTTTTACCTAAAGACTCATCTTTTGGGATTTCCCAATAAAAGCTATGAATGACTCCTTCTTTTAAAGTCTTATTTATAAGGATTGGCTTAATCAAACCAACCTCGTCTTCTAAATAAAGGTCAACATTCAAGTCAAAAGGTGAACGCATGAAAATCGTTGCTATCTCCTCCAACTCATAACTACTTCCAGCGGGCTTATTAAACCATAGGTCCATACTTGGAATACCGTAGGTGCTTAAACAAAACTCGAGAAAAGCAGTCTTCTCGCCAACCACTACCACTTTTTCAACTACTGCTGAAGAGCATTTATGTGAAACTAAAATTTTATAAGTTCCCCTCAAGAGATTATCAAGAGTAAAATAACCATCATCGCAAGATTTTGTGGATGAATACGTTGGACCATCCTTTACTTCTATTTTTGCCCCTTCTATTCCTATTTTTTCAGTTTTACTGCATTGTATAACTCTTCCACTTATTGAATAAGAGCCTTTAACAGTCTTTTTAAGGATAAAATCTTTTGCAAAAACTGCGCTTTTTAGCCCATCAATTGTCTCCAATGAGAATATTAGCTTAAAATCCTTAATTAAAGGGTAACATATAGGGATACTGATTTCTTTAGTTATGTTTTGAGTAAGAGAGATGTTTTTTTCAATTAAGAAGAAATTTTTATCAACTAAAGCCTTAATTGTTAAAAGAGATGAATAATTAGCAGTTAAAGATAAATTTGTATATTTTTGATTTGTTACTATAAAATTATCTTCTGACTCAATATTTAAAATCAGATCAGATGAAGCATAAATGGGTTTGATTAATTTAAAGTTAGGTATTTGAAAAATCTGGATAAACAGAAGAGCGATTATCCAGATAAAGACAAAAGATTTTTTTAAAAACTTATGCTTTAGCATTTCTCTCTAATCTTACTGATAGCCAGTATATAAAAAAGGATACCCCAACCATCAAAGCAAGAATAAATGAGAGAAGAAAACTGAATTCTATATTTCTAAATATAAGAAATTGAGCATAAATTGCTGGAACTACCTTGCCAAGCATTATTCCCTCTTTTAGAATCAGAACTCCCGATTCAATTATAATCAAGAATAAAACTGTTGTAGTTACAGCGTAAAAAGAAGAAATAATGTTTTTAAATGAAACATTAAAAATGTATCCACTAATTAAAGTTAGAACCACTGATACGATAATCGAAGAAATTGCAATGGAGGGTAATATGTAAAGAAGGAGCCAGCTAAAATTAAAATAAGCAAGCTCTGGGAAGCTTATACCTCTTCCAAAAACAAAGTAATTAAATAAACCATACAAAATAAATAGAAGCGCACCAAATATATACCCCAACCAGTATTTAGGAAGAAATATTAGCCATATAGCAAGAGAAGCAATTATCACAATAATAGATATTAAAATATATTTAACATTTTCCTTTTCTCTTTTTGCTGTTCTATAACTTTCAAATTCTTCTCTAATGGAATTAATTTTCTCATCCATTTCAGAAATATTGGTGGGTTTACTGACATCCAAAAGGTCTAATGACTCAAGATAATAGCCTTCAGAAATTGCTTCATCAACCTCAAAATAAGAAAGGTGAAAGATTGAATTTTGAATATAATCGTGAATGTAATAATTAAGCCTTGAGAATTTATCAGATTCTTTTAAATCTATAAAATCTACTAAAGGCTTTCCCATACAACCAGTAGGCTGAGGAAGTCCTAAAAGAAAAGAAAAAGTCGAGGTTATATCTTCGCTATTCGCTGTGAAAGACTTATCAATTTTCTTGATTTTGTTGCCAAAAAACATAAATGGACTGTGAAAATACTTTGCTGGGTATTTAATTTTTGTAAATTTATTGTTTGGGTTTAGCGCGCCAACAAAAAAAATAGAATTAGCGGGTAATGAACTTTTAATTAACTCAAATTGATCTGACAAAAGAGTAAGTTTCTCGTCTAATTCTTTTTTATCTCTGGCAAGAGGTAAGGAATTAAATTCAAATATAACGAGGTCATATTTATTTTTAGAAGCCTCTTCAGTAAACTCTTTTAATTTCATAGAGTCAGTATCAGAAATAATATCCTTATCAACTAATCCAATACTATCAAAAACTTTCGAATTTGAGCTCCTTGCTACGGCTACCTTTAAATTGTAATCCTTACAGACTTTTATTAGATTATCAGAACTAAACGGGAAACCAGAAAGATAACCGCCAACATCAGGCTTTGCCCCTGTCAGAATCTCCTGTAAGAGAAAATTTCTATCTTGAACAGGAGAGAGGAGATACTCACCGCTAACTGAAGAAGCTTCATAAGTATTGTAAATTTTGCTTCTTTGAAATAGTTCTTCAGACATTCCATCTACAAGAACAATAACGAGAGTATCTGAAACTCTCTCCATTTTTGAAGGAGGTCTATTCGCACCAGAAATACCACCTGAATAGCTCTTAAAAGCTTTGTGATACTCCTTAAAAGCCTGAAAGCTAAATATCGATACAATAACAAGAAGCACAGGAATAATAAAGATTAAAATCTTCTTCACCTATATGTGCTCCTTTATTTTTTTTATCATCTTAAAGCTTACCTTATACCCTTTGCCTTCGATTCAACAGTTTAAAGCAACGATTAGTAACGTCTAAAAGGCTTTCTTCCTTTGTTGTCTCTTGAATCTGTTCTTGGTCTTGCTTCGTTCACGTTTAAATACTGTCCATTAACCTGTTTTTTGTTAAGACCATTAATAGCAGCCTTTGCTTGTTCCTCGTCTGGCATTTCTACAAATGCAAACCCACGTGGCTCATTAGTAAAACGATCTTTTAAAATTGTAACTGACGTAACTTGCCCAAAGGCTTCAAAGAGACCGCGTAATACATCTTCGGTCACATCTTTTGCCAAATTCCCTACATAAATATTCATCCTAAAACCTCCTTTCCAATTCCAATCTACAAAAAGTGAGCCTTCACTGGGAAAGTTAGTCACATTACCCTTTAAAGAACACTTTTCTTAGAAAGTATAAAAACAAACTTTTAAAATACAAGTATAATTACAAGAATTACAAGACATTTTTGTTATTTTTAATATGTCTGGGGAATTTAGTTACCATCACAGTCATTTTTCTTGTTCTCATTGTCAGGAACTTTTTTGTCATCCTTGAATACCATACGACCGTCATTCCCGAACGTCTTTATTGGAGATCCATGCAATTTTTTGCTTTCTGGATTCCCGCAATCGCTCGGAATGACACCTCCTCGTCATTCTGAGCGTTAGCGAAGAATCTCTTCATTTAATCTTTTCATCGTTGTAGAACAGGCATTTCTGTCTGTTATTTCTTTTTATTCATGTTTTATGTTTACATATGATTTAAACATACAAATACAAATGCGAAATAAGGAGACCCTTCGTTGCTTAAAGATACGCTTCTAAGGGTGACACACCCCAACAGTCATTCCGAAAGTGCGGTATTATCGCACATTTACTGAGGAATCTCAGTATTTTACGATTCAAAATGAGGAGTTCCTTCGGTTGCAAAAAACGCTCCCTCAGGGTGACGGGGGTGGTGTTATTCCGAGCCGCCAAACTGTCATTCCCGAACGTCTTTATCGGAGATCCAGACCAGTTTTATTCTCTTTTGTATTTTAGAGTGACAAAATTGTCATTATTACCCCACTTACATATATGGAGGGTTTGTTTTACAAATTTTGCAGTAGGTAGAAATATGGAATTACTCTTAGAACTCTTGATTCCCGCGAAAGCAAACTTATTGCAAATTAGAATAAACTCAATAAAAGTGCCGAAGGAGGGATTTGAACCCTCACGGGGCTCTGAACCCCTGCAGATTTTGAGTCTGCCGCGTCTGCCAGTTTCGCCACTTCGGCATTAAAAATCTAAGTCAAAATTGATATTATCCTCTTGGTAGTATAATCCAAAGTAAAAAGTAAAGCAAAATTGAAAAAATTATAAATGGAGGAATTACAAAAGAAACAAGCCATATAACTCTTATTATTATTGGGTCTATACCTAAATAATCAGCAATACCAGCGCAAACTCCTCCCAAAATTGCCTTTTTTGTATTTCTTACAAGTCTTCTATTTCTTCTTTGTTGAGCAATATCAAAACAATCTTTACAGTATAACTTTCCATCGTATTCTACCACACAATCTTTACATAATCCTTTTTTGCAGGAAACGCATATCCCAACTGCATCTCTATCTTCATGATTAAAGCACTTCATTTATACCCTCCTTTTATACATATCGTATAATAATTTTACTCCGAGTATAATAAATATAACAGGCCATAGTTTTGCTATCACCGCAAACGGAATAATATTTAAATTGTTCAGTAAAAGCAAAGCTCCTATCGCGAGAAAGAAAATTCCAATAATTAGATAATTTCTTGCCTGAGAAACAGAATAATAAACGAGGAGAATAATACCAACTATGCCTAAGAAGGTAGGCCATCCTCTTAAGTAAGAAGGAAGAAGGCTAAGATAAGATGAAAGCAAGTAAATACCAAGTAATCCAAGAGCAATACCTGAAACAACAGAACTTCTTGTTTTGTACACAAGGTAATCAATTAAAAAGTAAAGTCCAAATAGAATAATTACTGATGGCCAGAAAAATTTCCAAAATATGGGCAGGTAGTGAAGTTCATATGCAAGAAGAAATAAACCTATAAATATAAGAGCTATCGAGCCAATCAATGTTGCTGTATTTTTTTTTACTTCCTTTTTAGGCTTCTCTTCACCAGCTAAAACGTTATAACAAACAGGACAATAAGTTCTATTATCGTAAACGTTTATGCATTCTCCACATATTGCCTTACCACAATTTGCACATACTGTCTGAGCTTCATTTTCTGAGTGAAAGTAACATTTCATTTTTATACTCCTTTCAAATTGTTATTACCTGAACAAGGTTTGTTGTGCCCGAAACACCCATAGGTGTTCCAAGGGTAAAAACAATTTTATCTCCTTTTTTAGCATATCCTTTTTCTAATATTATATGCTTGCTTATTTCTATTGATTCTTCGACATTATCAGTTAAATTTGCCTCCAGTGGTTTAACACCCCAGAATAATTCGCATAAATTCACGATTCTTTTTGAACTTGAAAGTGCAAGGATTGGAATCTCTGGTCTATAGTTTGCTATTCTTCTTGCAGTATTGCCCGAAGATGTAAGGCAAGCTATGCAAGAAGCATTAATATCACCAGCAACTCTTGCCGCACTAAATGCAATAGCATCTGAAACATCGTTTTGGACGGTTTCGCTTAATATACTCCAGATTTTTTTGTAATCCATTTTACTTTCAGTTTTCTGTACTATTTTTTGCATTGTTTGCACAACTATTTCTGGATTAACTGAAGCAGCCGTTTCAGCTGAAAGCATGACAGCATCCGTTCCATCAAGAATTGCGTTTGCTACATCTGTAACTTCTGCTCTTGTTGGCGTGGGGCTAGTAACCATTGACTCAAGCATCTGTGTTGCAGTTATTACTGGCTTCCCAGCAATATTACATTTTCTAATTATATCTTTCTGCAGGAATGGAATTTCTTCTATTGGAACTTCTATTCCAAGGTCTCCTCTTGCTACCATGACAGCATCTGATGATCTTATAATGTTTTGAAGGTTTTGTATTGCCTCATATTTTTCTATTTTTGAAATGATTCCAATATTTCTATCACATTCTTTTATTATTTCTCTAATTCTTTCCACATCTCCTAAAGATCTTACAAATGAAAGCGCTATATAATCGCACAGATCAAGATTTGTAATAAGTTTTAGCCATTTTAGGTCTGATTCAACTGGATAACCTATATGAAGTTTTGTAAATGGGAGATTGACTCCCTTATTTGGCTTTATAACACCACCATTTAGAGCCTCGCATATTATATAGTTTTCATCTTTATCAATAACTTTTAACTTTATTAATCCATCATCAATGTAGACATATTCGCCAACATTGATATCATCAATTATTTCAGGATAATTAATCAGAATATATTTTTCTGTGGGTAAGAATTTGTAATTATCCTTTGGTAAGTCTTTTAGTATAGTAATTTTTTCTTTTTCTTCTATTTCGAGACTATCTGCAAGACCATGTACTCTTATTTTGGGTCCAGGAAGATCTGCAATTGTTGCAGTGTTTGCTTTTAATGAATCAGAAACATCTCTCACAATTTTAACATCATTTATTAATTCATCTTCCTGTTTATGCGAAAGGTTAAACCTAAAAATAGTAGCGCCTGCTTCAATCAATTTTTTGATCATTAAAGGATTATTTGAAGCAGGACCAATTGTTGCTATAATCTTTGCTCTATGAACCTTTGAAGTAAATTTTACATCCATTTTTTACTCTTATTACCATTTTTCTTTTATTATCTAATATTTCATTAGAAAGTATTGTTAAGTTTTCATCTTTTTCAAGTGTTAAAATTGAAGGGAGCTCTACTACATAAGTAGCTTCGTGATAAGTGTTAAAGTTTATGAAATCATTATAGACATCAATAGAAGTTCCGTAGCTGTCATAATGCAGGATATCATTTTTTGCTTCTAATGCAGTTTTAAAAGAGAGCCATGGATACAAAGATTTTATGTTGTCAACAGTGCTTTCAAATTTGTAAAATAATCCATTTTTACCAGTTTTTTCACCCTTCCATGGCAGAGAATCAGGGTTTCTTATCCACTCAGGATCAGCCAATGGATAATTTATGGGAGTGCTGAATACATCATCGGGGTGGAGAAAATGAGTCCATACACCAAAGGATTCAATTGCCGAAAGAGCTGTAATTTTATCGTAATCACTTAAGTTATAACCAGAAGTAACTCTTGGTATGGAAACAATTCTTTCATTCCATGGTTCAATGCCAAACTCTCTGTCGCATCCCTCATTAAAATAACCAGTATATAGCGAGGCGTAGATACCAATTTCAGGAAATATATCCATAACTGCATTAAATCCTTCTCTATCATTAACATTCATTGGCGGAACATATA
>JBPOJC010000042.1:0-28861 GCA_052034135.1 Caldisericota bacterium
GCTTTAAATTACAGGACTCCAAGAGAATGCTATGAAGAGTATTTAGAGAAACATTTAGAATTAAAGATTGACACTTATAAAAGAAGTATATAATGATTTATATAAAAAGGATAAAAAATTATTTTAACCGAAACTCCCCAAATTTTTAGGGTATAAATAATTTTCAAATTATTATTTCGTTTTTTATTCTATCTGTAAATTCTTAAATAATCAACAAAAACTAAAAATATTTTTCTTTAACTATTGACAAAATTATTAAATTAATATCTATCCTATTAGGGTATATATGGAAGATTGGGTTAAAAATATATTTGAACAGGAAAAAGAAAAGAGAAAGAAACCCTTAGAGGTAAAGAAGTTAGGTAATAGCTATTATCTCTATATATCAACTACTGTATGGGATAAAGAAGAAAGAAAGAGAAAAAAAGTTTCTCGTTACATTGGTAAAATTACTCCTTCTGGTTTAATAGAAGGACAATTAGAGAGATATAATGTTAGGACTATATTTGAGTATGGAAATGCAAAACTTTTATTTGATGTTGCAGAAGAGATAATATCTCCCTTAATGGAAACCTTTCCTGATTGCGGAAATGAAATCATTGCAATGAGTATAGTAAAGACTATTCAAAATACACCTTTAAAGCTAATTAAGAGTAAATGGGAGAAATTATACTTATCCAAAGAGATAAAAGCATACCTTTCTCCTAATACTCTCAACCATAGACTTAAACTTATTGGAAGTGATTGGAATAAAGAGAAGCTTTTCTTTGATCACCTCTTATCAAATACTAAACATCTAATTTTTGATTTAAGCTCTATAGTATCATATTCGGAGAATTTAAAACTTGCAGAAAAAGGATACAATTCTGAACATCTCTATTTAAAGCAAGTAAATTTTGCTCTTATCTTTTCCCATGATATGAATATCCCTGTTGCAATTAAGGTGCTCCCTGGTTCAATTAGAGATATAAAATCATTCAAATACATAATAGATGAAATGAACCTCTCTTCTTCTATAATAATCTTAGATAGAGGATTTGCTTCATATGATCTTCCAAACTTACTTAAAGAGAAAAATATTGAATTTATCTTACCCTTAAGAAGAAACTTTGAAATAATAGATTATTCTATTCCATTAGAAAATTGTTTCACATACCGTAATAGAGGAATATACTGGGGAAGTAAGAAAATTGATGGTAACTTCCTATATCTATTCGAAGATGTTAAATTAAGAGCAGAAGAAGAAACAGTCTTTATTGATTTACGTTTAAAAGGAATTAAAGATAGAGATGACCTTTTAAAAGAGAAGAATAAATTTGGCAGGATAGCAATTCTATCAAATATAGATGATGATGGTAAAAATATCTATTCCTTATACAAAAGTAGAGAAGAAGTTGAAATAGCATTTGATTCAATGAAGAATGAAATGGAGAATGATAAAACTTATCTATCAGACGATGATTCAGTTAGAGGTTATTTCTTCATTTCATTTATTTCTCTTTATTTGTATTTCAGGATTCTTAACATTTTAAGACAAAAGAACTTAATAGGAAAAATATCTGTTCAGGAATTACTATTTGAGCTTTCAAAAGTTTATCTCATTTATTATAATGATGATAAAAAGAGGTTAAGTGAAATTACTAAAAAGTCAGAGAAATTAAATAAGTTACTCGAGTTAAACTTATTCCCTAAAGAATTGATGAGTTAGGGATTTTAAATTTGATAATAAATTGTCCAAATTTAGGGGTCTAGCCCAAGAAGGAATCCAGTCCTTATTCATAAGGAGGATTAAATTATGAAAACTTTTAGAGTTTGGCTACTCAAAAGAAAGCTTTTTAAAAGAAATTTACTATTATTCCTTGTAATTTCAAGCATAATTTTATCTCTTACAAGCTGTGCACGGGAAGAGAAAAATAAATTATTCGTCTTCTGTAATGATGCACTTTATTCTCTTTCTATAAATGATCAAATGCAGATTGAGAAGACAAAAATAACAGATCCAGTTATAGAGGTAGATAAAGGAATTATAACAAAATTCTTCTGCCTTGGTCCAGAGGCTCCATTCTTTTTACCTGTTCCCCCTTTCGTGTCATCAGATGGAAGAAAGATGATCATTCAATGTAGCATAGAGAAGAATAGAAAAGAATCTCCACTTTCATGCCTTGAGAGTTCCCCATTCTATGTAATGATTAACACAGATGGAAGCGGAAAAAGACTACTACTGCCACCAAAGGTAAAGAAAGATGATGGATACGAGTTTCGGTACTGGAAACCATGGCTTTCAGTTAGTGAAAAGAAATACTATTTCGAAATAATAAGAACAAAATTCAATGAAGGAGGTAAACAAACTGAAAATGAAACTCAACTCTGGCGAGCAAATTATGATGATTCAGAGAGAGAAAATTTACTAAAAGAGGAAGGAGTTTTTTATTACCCAGAGTATTATGCTTATTGGGAGTTTGGATCTATTATAGAATCACCTGATGGAGAAAATATTTTGTTTTTCTTTGTAAATGATCCTTTTTTTCCATACACTGAATATCTGAATCTCTGGTTGATGAATGTTAATAACAGAGAAAAGAAAAATCTAACAGAAGATATAAGAAAATACTTAAACGACAAAGAGGCTTGTATTTTGGAGACTCTTTTTTCTCATGATGGAAAGAAAATAATTGCGATAGTAGGTTATACAGACAAGGGTGGAATATGGAGTATGAATATTGATGGAAGTGAAAAAAGAAACCTAATTGAAAACATAAAGGATAAAGAAAATTTCTGGCCATACTTTTTGATCTCTTCTGAGAATAAAATACTCTTTTTAAAAGAAATAAATAATGGGAATGAATACGAAGGTCCAGATTTAGATATATGGATTATGAACATAGATGGAACTGATATTAAGAATTTAACAGAAGAAGGAGTAAAATGTAAATCTCCTATTGGAAATTACGAACCTTTTATACCAGGATATAAATTTCAAAACATACCAGCTCCACCTCCAGGCTTTGTTAAATTTTCTCCTGATGGTAAAAAAATAGCATTTAAAGGAAGGGAGAATAATGAGTATTCCTTATGGATAATGAACAGTGATGGTAGTGAAAAAATTGACATTGGTAAAAAAATCAGGGAGAAATTTTCTAAAGAACTTCCCAAGGAAGATCTACCTTGGCTATTTATGGAATGCTGGTATCCAACTTTCAGTCCTGATGGTAAATACATCCTCTTTCTTTTACCAAATTCAAAAGGCTGGATTTGTAAAGAAGAAAATTTTGAAAACCTTCGTTATGATTTATGGATTGTAAATCAAGATGGAAGTGAAGCAAAAAACCTTAGTGAAATTTGTAATTTGGACATAGTAAATGATTTTAGATTCTATTTTTTCATTTGTTTTGATTAATAAAAAGTAAGACTGCAACCCTGTGCTAATTAAATGTCCTCAGAATTGATAAACTTAATTGATTATATACAATTTTATTAAGGAGATGAAGTTATGGTTTGGAAGTTTAAAACAAAGACTTTAAAGTTGTTTTCCATAGTATTAGTGCTTTATATTCTTCTTTTTCTAACAACTGGCTGCATAATCAATTATACAAACACACAACTATTTGTATATTGTGAAGATGGCCTATATAGAATTTCCTCAAGTGTAGCTGGAAAACCACAAAAGGAAAAGATACTATCAACAGAAATAGAGCTTGAAGGAGAAAAAGAAGATATTCCTTTTGCTTTACCTATTTGGAATTCTCCTTACTTTTTTTTCCCTAAAAAGATCAATCAATCATTTACTTCTCAACTTTGCTATCCATCAATTTCAAATGATGGAGAGAAAATAATAGGTTTTAGTGGAAAACGTATTGCCGATTGTCTAGATATAGTATCATGGATAGAAAAAACTGGCTCTAACAAAAAGTTCATGTTAGATCAGATTTTCAATGAATCAATTTATGATAGAAACTACTGTGTATTTGATGCATGGTTTGCTCCTGCTAAGAATGAAATTTTTTACCTTATATATGATGATGTTTATGAAGAGGATGGAGATATAAATAAAATAGAGCTATGGAAAACAGACTTGGATCTTAAGAATAAAGTCGGATTAACAGAAGATTTGGGGTCTCTTGATTATTCTGGAAGAAATTTCCTCCTATTATATCCACCAATAATCCTATCTCCTGATGGGGAAAAAATCCTTTTCTATATAGGCGATCAGCTTTGGATTATGAATTCAGATGGAACAGGGAAAAGAAATATAAGTGAAGAAATGGGAAAAGAGATAGGAAAGAATGAACCAGAATTAGAAGTTTATGTGCACGGACTTCAGGCAAATTTTACCCCTGATAGTAAAAAGATTATTATGTTCCTTGAAGTAAGTTGGCAGGAAGAAGAAAGTGACTGGGAAGATAATGAATATGAACTTTGGATTATGGATATAGATGGATTAAATAAGAAAAAATTATTAGGGGAATCAGAGAAATTTACGCTGTCTTCGTTTATTCCATTTTTACTCACACCAGATGGAAAGAAGATAATATTTTATGGAGTTTATTCAGAGAGTGGTAAAGAGGATGATGCAAGAGGAGATATATGGATTATAAATATTGATGGAACAGATATGAAGAATCTTACAGCATCCTTCGAAAAAGAGCCTGAAACAAACTCATTATCAATTGAATTTATGCCATACATTAATATTTCTCCTGATGGGGAAAAGATTATATTTGAATTCGCATATTATCATTTAACAAAAGGAGAGATGGGCTTTTCTCTAGGAATTGCAAATACAGATGGTAGTGGTACAAGAGATATTCTAAAAGAAGCTAAAGAGAAATATCCTGAGCTAAAAGAAGTGCCAACTCATGCAGGGCCATTTTTCTATCCTTGCTTTACTCCTGATAGTAAAAATGTTGTCTTCATATCTTATGGAGGACCATACTTATGGATTATAAGTGAGGATGGTAAAAATATCGTAAACCTAAGCAAGACCTGTGACCTAAAAATATGGTCAGGTTTTATTGAAAGCTTTATTCCCGGAGGTTGATTTTACCATCTACGTCAAAAGCATCTAAACCCTCTCCAATACCAGGTGTTTCAAACCAAGGCACTTATACTGAACTTTTTTACTTAAATCACAACGAGTCAGTAGTTGGAACTACTGATGATCCTTTGTTAAACCAACCTCTTAAAACAAAAAATGGTTACTATCCTTATGGGACTATAGAGTATAGTGAAGGAACCTCTTATAATCCTCTTAAGTTTGCAGGTAACTATTATGAACCAACGCCAAATTCATATGAGTCACCTCCAGTGGATCAAATGTATTCAATGGGAACAAGGATGTATGATCCAACAACATGTAGGTTTTTAACAGGTGATATATGGGGACCTGATATACTAACAGATCCTTGGACTATCCACTCTTATCATTATTGTAAAAATGATCCTGTAAATAGAATTGACCCGTGGGGATTAGTAAGCACTGAAACTTGGTGTAATCAACTTGTCGATCAGTTGGAATCTGAAATGCAAGCAATGATTGAAGAAGGAAGAGAAATTGGTTGACTTGATAGAGATTTTAATGCATCACTTTTAGTGTGCGGGACTACTCTTATCGCTTCCGTATTAATGCCTGGTATTAAGACAATATCAGCAGCTGTGAAATATATTATGGAAGGTGTCCTTGTCGGTGTAAATTTTTTGTCATGGGGTTGCGGTAATCTTGTCACATATTCCAAAGAAAGAAATAAGCAAATTGAAAAAATGGTTGAACATTGTAAAAAATATCTTGCATACTTCTTAAAATGAATGGTATAGACCCTGAAACTGGTGGAAGATCAAACGAACTTCCAAGTTGTGCTGGTATTAGCACGGCAGCTCATTACATGAGAATGAATTGGGCAGAATGTCAGCCATCATATAAGACCTGCAACGGGTTGAATGAAGATTACATTAGAAAAAGAATGGGAGAAGCTGGAGATTATTACGGAAGATTTATAGAGAGAATGCCGCGTGCATATAAAGGAGGCAGTTATCATCCAAAAAAGCCATGACAAATTTTGATTGCTGACAAAAAAGTAATGTCAGCTATGTAAATATAATTTAAAGTAATTTAAGATAATTGTCGAAGGAAGGAAAAGTTAAGATATTTTGGAAAATAATAACAAAGTAACAGAAGAAACAATCATAATGAGGAGTTTACCTTTATTCTTAATTATTTTATTTTTTTTATCGCTATTTTCATTTTTATATTCTAATGGTTTCTATTTCTTGTACCACTCTGATTTGTCGAGATATAGTATGAATTATACAGCTTTTAGATTTGTTTTAGTCGGTTCTTTAAGTGTTGGAGGATTTTATATTATTTTTTGATTATTACCATACTTAATAAAAGTAAGACATCACAACGCTGATTTTTATATTTCTTTACTGATTACAGGTCTTATTCTTTGGTTTATACTATTGTTTTATTCTTCGTTTCTTTTTGGGATAGCATTAACTCCTGTGATAGAAGCATTGAAAATATCTGGTTCTTCAGAGGATATGTTGCTTTTCTTAAATAAAATACCTATATGGGTTTTATTAGTAGATATTTGTTTGCTGTTAGTACTCCTGAGCTGGATTTGCATAAAGAGGAAAAAAGATGTAATAATTTCAGATCTTAACGATTGTCCCAACGTAACACAGTCAAAACTTGCTGGAAAATATTCTTCTTATTATGTATGCCTTCTTCTACTTGTCCAGATCATCCTTTTTATCTTTTTTAAAAATATTATGATTTCTCCTTTTTACTTCTTTGCCTATATCGCTGTTTTCTTACTTATTCTTACAGTATCAGTTTCATTTATTAGAAATAGCACAAAAACAGGAGAGTCTTTTCTTAAATTAGTTTATTTGTGTCTTCTAATGCCCTCCTTTTTCGTAACACTATTTTTAGGAATTTATTCAAGACTATATTTTGATGTACAATATTTTGAACTAACTGGAAAACACTTACTTACTAATTTTGAACTTTTATATGCAAAATTTATAACTAATCCATCCCCTCACTACCTAATATTTGCGTTTTTAATAATTCTTATTTCATTTCTTGTAATGCTAATATTTAAAAAGAAAGAAATAGTTATCCCTCTTCAGTTTATTGCTCTTATGTTTTTATTTTTGTACTTTTGCCAAAAAGATTCATTTATCTCATTTATGTATTCAGCCTGTGAAGAGATAGAAATAAATGGATTTTGGCTATCTATTGCAGTGCCCATTGCTTATGCTCTTCCTTTTTATTTCTCATTTCAAAAAAATGATTTTCAGGTGAAACCATATAATAATTCCTGTAAAAGTAGAGGAGAAATGTTATATGATGAAAATAAAATAATTGACCTGTTTAGAAAAATAATTTATTGGTTTAAAAAAGCAATAAAAAAGTCGGAAAATGTGCTCTTTTTCCTAACTTTATTAATAGCTAATTTTTTGGCATTTTTTGCAGGTATATTATGGAATAGTTCTTTTTTCTATATCTTTCTGGTTAGATATTAATTTGTCATTAATTACTTCAAGGGGAACTTAAGTCCAAAATACAAAAAAGAATATGCATGAGAATATATTGTTTAAAGCACATTGTTCTCGTTTAATTGCCAAATTATATTTTTATAAACTAAAAATGGTTGACAATTAAGTAATTAAGTTAAATATATTACAACATAATGGTTACGAATTATATACAAAAAAGATGGAGGATTAGGTTGAATAAATTGAAGTTATTACGGAATTTTATAGGGGTTTTGCTTGTATTATGCATTTTATTTTCCTTGAATGCCTGCGGAACTAAAAATATAAAAACAGACTACAGTGAGACTGAGTTAAGATATATCTCCAATGGGCAGATTCATCTTAACTCTATTCCATGGACATTTAAAAGGATTGATTTTTTACCGAACGGGTCTATAGCTTTAGATAATGTTATTGTCACAAAGCCCGACGGTAACAAATTAACACTAACACCTGAAGGGTTTTCTTATTCATTTGTGCCTGATACTCAGGGCAAATATCGTATTAGTTATGATTATACCTACTCAAATCACTTTGAAAACGTATTACCAGAAGATAAAAGTTCCTTAACCTGGGAAAAGGGAGAATTTACCCTTAATGTAGAGAATTATCCTATTCCAAAAGACTACGATTCAGTAGCATCGAATAATAAATACATAAAGATCTATTATCCAAAAGAGACTTCTGTTGATTCAGCTGATCTTGTCTTAGAGATAAAGCCTTTACAAAAAAATGCAGTAGTTTCAGTAAACATTAAAGATTATGCGAATTTCCCTGAAGCTTATAAAATCCCGGAGGGAAAGAATGTTACATTGTATTTCCCTCAAAAAAGAGAGTATGCAAAGAACGGCGTAACAATTGAACTTCATGAAGAAACTGATCAAAGTAAAATCATAGATTCCCTATTATTCGTAAAGGATATACCCTATACACCCTCACCAGAAGAAGAATTAAATATGAACGGAGAAGAAAAAGATAAATTTTTAAGTCATTCAGTATATTATTTGGAAAATGGTGATTTAAAAATCTGGGATTATAAAAACAATAATGTTACCCTTCTCTTATCAGGGAAAAATCTTTCATTTTTTGATTTATCTCCAAAAAGAAACTATATAGCAGTATCCAATAAAATTGATACATATATTTGCAGCTATTCAGGAAAAGATTTTAGAAAAATTGGCGGAGGAATGATAAGGCCAAAATTCATTTCTGAAGAGGAAGTTATTATGGTTTCATCTTCCAATTGGAATGAAGCTAAATCAGTTAATTATGGAAATGTTGTTATTACGAATAATGTCTATGCAATGCCATTGTATATTTATAATATACTGGATTCTAAAATATCTCATGAATTATCTATAAATGTATATCTTGGAGATAGGTGGGGAATGTATTATCCAACTTTTGCCGATATTCCTGTAGAACTATATCCTTTTAAAATGGATAAAGATAATTATTTATTCAAAATAGCTTTTCCAGGGCTTACTGAAAAGTGGATAAAATACTATAAAAATAATATAGAAGATTATAAGGGTGAAAATGTGCCATTGATCCCTACAAAGCCTTACGCAAATTGGGAATTTATGTTTGAGGGAGATGTCGTTACTGTAATCTTAAGAAAAGTAACATATAGCAATCAAGATGATGTGCTCTATGTTGATACTAACTATGCAGAATTATCTGTTCCAGAAGATAATGGTAGATATCTTGCATTCGTGAGAACTATTAAAGATCATTTTTCAGCCCCTTCTTTTTATATAGAGTCGCACAGTGAACTATGTGTGTTTGATAAATGCACCGGTAAAATAGAAAGAATCCCCGTTAGAGGAATAGAGGAACTACATCTGGGTGGAAATTAATATAATAAAGTTAATATTTTCGCACTTTTTTTATTGCAGTTCAAAAAGTTATTAAAAATTAAAATAAAGAAAGATTTTTTGATAAAATATTATTAATATGTTTAGTGAAGTTAGTGAGCGCTGGGAAGAATTTAAGAATAACAATGAAAAAAGTCCTGATAATCAAACATTTAATGAATATTCCTATGCTCAAATTCTAAAAGAAGAACTTCTTATTAAGTATAAAGGGCTCAATCTTGAAGATGTAATTAAGGGTGATGTTTCTAAAAATAATAGTGGGGAATGTTTCTGTATCTCATCTACAGTTCAAGCAAACTTTGAAAATAATCATAATCCTGAACGTTATAGAGATACTTTACTTAAAAATCTAAAATTGATTTATGGAGTAGGGAACTTAACTGAGAAGAGCCTTAAATCTTTAGGGTATCAAACAATTGAAAGCCTTATTGAATATCCAAGGTTTTCAGATAAAGCTAAAGAAATTTTAAAATTAGTCGAGGAAAGAGACATAAAAGAACTTTTTCGCCTAATAAGAGGCAGGACATCAAAATCTGATCCTTCAATTTTACATCTATCGCTACTACAGGACATAGAAAACTTTATATTTCTTGATATTGAGACAATGGGGCTATTCTCCCGTCCGATAATTCTTATCGGTTTAGCAAGAATTTACAGTGACAAGATTTATTTTAAGCAAATATTTGCACGTAATACCGCAGAGGAAAAGGCAATCCTTGAAAATTTTATGAAGGATTTAGATGAAAAAGCTGTATTCGCTACTTATAATGGAGACGCATTTGATATTCCATATATTGAAGATAGGCTTCACTTTTACGGATTAGGGAAAGTTCTCGATTTACCAGATTTCGACCTTCTGCTTTTTGCAAGAAGGAAGTGGAAAGGAGTACTTCCTAACTGCAAACTTATTACAGTTGAAAAGCATCTATTTGGTGAAGAAAGAAATAAAGATGTACCATCTGCATTAGTTCCTGATTTTTATGAAACTTACCTGAGAACTGGTAACATTGGTCCAATTATTCCTATAATTGAGCATAACAGAGAGGATTTATTAACTCTCATACACATCTATTTTGAATTATGCAGGGAGTATTAAAAAGCTTTGGATTTAAGCAGAATAATCGAAGCTTTTAAAAAAAACGAATGGATTAGTCCAAGAATTTCTCATATTGAACTAATAGATAAAAAAGATGCAAACTATTCAGAAATTAGCGATGATTGCCCTGATAAAATTGCTTCATATCTTAAGAATAGAGGAATCAAGTTATATTCACATCAGTATAAGGTCCTAAAAGCAGTAAGAAACGGAGAAAATGTTATCATAACAACTCCTACCGCCTCTGGTAAAACTCTTGCCTTCAATTTACCTATATTTGAACGACTTAATGAGCAAGAAGATGCAAGGGCATTGTACATCTACCCGACAAAAGCTTTAACCAATGACCAGCTCAAAGTTGTTAAAGATATGGAAGAGGGAACCGGGATAAAAGTTAGTCCAGCTGTTTATGATGGAGATACTCCCAGATCAAAAAGGGTAGCCATTAGGAAAAGCTCAAGAATAATCTTAAGCAACCCTTTTGAAATTCATGAAATTTTACCATGGCATCAAAAGTGGGGAACATTCTTTTCAAATTTAAACTTCATAGTTCTTGATGAAGCTCATACTTACAGAGGAGTTTTTGGCTCTAATGTTGCACTTTTAATAAGAAGATTATTAAGGATATGTAGCCTATATGGTTCATCACCACAAATTATTATTTCCTCTGCCACTCTTGCAAATCCAGAAGAATTTGCAAATAAGCTAACAGGGCTTGATTTTACCCTTATTAATGAAGATGGATCTCCACGGGGAAGAAAATATTTTGTTCTTTACAATCCTTATTTTAGCGGAATAGGTGCTCTTTCCACCTATGAAGAGACGAAAAATCTTTTTATGTTGCTCATAGAAAATGGCTTACAGACACTCTGTTTTACAACTTCGAGAAAGATGGCGGAAGTTATCACAATGCTAACAAAGAGAGATTTAATGAAGCATGCTCCAGAATTGGCTGATAAGGTATCTTCATATAGAGCTGGCTATCTTCCAGAAGAAAGAAGAAAAATTGAAAACAAATTCAAAAATTCTGAAATTACTGGTGTTGTTTCAACGAATGCCTTAGAAGTTGGGATCGATATCGGTTCATTGGATGCTGTAATAATTTCTGGTTATCCTGGTACTGTAATATCCACATGGCAACAGGCTGGAAGATCAGGCAGAGGGATGGATGATTCACTTGCTATTTTAGTTGCTTTTCAGAATCCTCTTGATCAATATATAATGCGTCATCCAGATGAATTTTTTAAAAAGTCTCATGAATACGCAATAATAGATGTAAATAACCCCTACATCTTATCGGGCCATATTATGTGTGCTGCATCAGAGTTCCCTGTTAAAGAATCAATAGATAAAGCATACTTTGGTAAAGAATTGCAAAATCACATTGAAGCTTTATCTAAAAATGGTTTAGTAACAAAAACTGACTCTGGTTGGGTTTATTCTGGCTTAGAAAGAGCAACTGGAAGAGTAAGATTGGATAGCATTAGCAGCGAGGTGTATAAAGTAGTTGTAAATGGTAAAATTCTTGAAACAATGAATAAAACACAGGCTTTTAGAGAAGCTCACCATGGGGCAGTGCTCATACATCTTGGTGAAACCTACGTTGTCTCAGAGTTATCTTTAGAGGATAGAACTGCTTATGCTAATAAGGAAGATGTGGATTACTACACAAATGTGATCGAAAATGCTGATGTTAAAATAATTAAAAAAATCAAAGAAAAGAAGATAAACAAGAATTTAAAAGTAAATTTTGGAAATGTTTCAGCAAATGAGTTTTATATGGGATACTACGTAAAGATGTACGATAAAATAGTTGGCAGTTATGAACTTGATCTGCCACCTATAAACTTTGATACGACTTCAATATGGTTTGAAATATCTGATGAAGTAAAAGATAATTTAAGGAAAGAGCTCGGAGAAGATGCTTTTTTGGGTGGTCTTCATGGGATAGAGCACGCTATGATTGGCATAATGCCATTTTATATAATGTGCGACAGGTGGGATCTTGGTGGCTTATCTACCAATATTGGCCCAGAAACGGGTAAAGCTACAATATTTATTTATGATGCTTTTGAAGGTGGTATAGGACTCAGCGAGAAAACATATGAAATCTTTAAAGAGGTCTTGGAGGCTACATATAAATTAATAAAGGACTGCCCCTGTGAGGAAGAGAATGGCTGTCCTGCTTGCATTCACTCCCCTAAATGTGGCAATGAGAATGAAACACTGAACAAGCCTGGTGCAATAAAGATCCTCGAAGCAATTCTTTCATGAAAATTCATAATTTAATCATAATTTGATTGACCTCAATAAATTATTTAATAAAATAACATAATGTGTCTAAAGTTGACTTAAAAGTGATATTGGGTTTTTTACTTAAGGGAGGCAGGAAATGAGAAAGTTGTTATTTCAAGATCAAGGGCAAACTTTGATTGATTATGCTTTACTAATCTCGATTTTTGTTTTTACAATAGTTTTTTCTTTTCCAAACCTCCGAAATTCAACCATAGGAGTTTTTGACCAAGCTGTTGCGCAGTTAAACCAAAATAATGAAAATTCTAATGGATTACCACCTGATAGCGAAAATCCAAACAACAATGAAAATCCGGATCTGCCTAATTGGCATTATTGGTATCCTCCAGAGTTAGATGAAAATGATAGTAATGCTGTATACGCTGATGGCAACATTACGCTAACAGGAAGTGCACGAATATATGGCAATGTGGTTACAAATGGTAATGTGGTCGCAAGTGGGGGAAGTGGCGTAAATGGAAATATATGGCAAGACGCAAATTACAATTTTAATTTTCCGTTACCTGTTTATCCTGATATCTCTGGAAATGATTATCCTTACAAGGGATCATATACTGCAGGATGGTGGCCTCCTCCTACTCCAATAACTGAAGATGGATACTATTCAAGCTTGAAGGCAGTTAACGAATTAGTAATAAATACTGGCAATGTCGGCGATGTGAGGACAATTGTTGTTGATGATTTTGAACTTAGTAACGCTGGAAAAATCACTCTTAATGGTGAAGGAAAATTAATATTAGTTGTTAATAATAAATTTAAATTTACTAATGATGTTTCATTTAACACATCAGGCTTACCAGAGAATGTGGTGATTTATTATGGTGGCAATGATAATATGGAGTTTGGACAGGGACATCTCGTTGGTTCAGTATATACTCAAAAATCAGGTATTATATTTACAGGCAGCACTAGCGTTTCTGGTAATCTCATAGTTGGAGGTAATAGCGTGGCGGTAGCATCAGGGGATGTTAATCTGTCGGATGCGTTATTATATGCCCCCAACTCAAACTTTCAAATAACTGGCAGCTCAAGCATTGAAGGGAAAATGATTGTAAATACCATTGAAGCTTCAGGTGCTTCAAAAATAACTTTTAAACCCGTGAGTTTAGATGACGCATTTTTTTGGAATTTAATTAATCAATAAATAAAACTGTATAGTGATATCTTTATTGTTTCACAGCAAAAAATTTAAACCTGAAATAGGATAAATTTCCATTTAAAAGTTACAATTCATACTTCTAAAAATCTTTAAAAAATGTAAATATTGATTCATTGAAACATTAAAATAAATACTAACCATACTCTATGAAATAATTCTTATCAATTATAAAGGGGAGTAAAAAGAATGGATGAGCAAATTTTAGAGATAATACCAGTCAATTGGAAGAAGGGATTGTTTAAAAGTGAGCCTTGGGCAGTTATTGTAACAGACAAAGAGATGTTATTTGCCAAGTGGACGCAAGAACTTTTTAAAAAAGAATCTCTTAAAAGAAAAGAGGAGGCTAAAGAGTCCGGCGGAGGTAAAGTAAAACAATTCTTCTCACAGATGACCACAGGTTTCTCGTATTACAATAAGTACCTTGAAATGAAACCAGATGAGATTTTAAGCGAGAATAATGAAAATTTCTCATTAACTCCAAATGATGTACTGGATATAAAAATGAAAAAAGGAAGATCAAAATACCAAAATAGAGGTATAGTCAATGTTAGAATAAATATTGGTTCACAGCAACAAATGGATGAACTTGAAACACCCCATGAACTCATAATCAATGCAAAAACAGGGAAAATTATCCTTAATTTCAATACAAATTTTGAAAAAGCAAAAGGTGCGATAGCATCAGCATTTAATATTTAGGTCAAAATAAAAAGTAAAAAATATTTTACGATAAATTTGTCATTTTAAGATTTTCTTTTCAAAAAGTGAGTAAAAGTATAAAAGTTAAGAATTAGTTGCTTTTCTAAGAATTGCTATAACGATATTAAATACTAAAATTCTATATATATTCATAATATACAAAATAATGGGGGGTAGATTATGAAAAGAGTTTTTTTATCGTTATTAGTTGTATTAGTTTTAACATTTAGCTTCCTTGCATTTAATACTCAATCCATTTTTGCTTCCGATGAAGAGGATTTAGTTTCGAAGGTTCTATCTGAAATTAACCTAACAAAAGAAAACCTTAAATATTCTGATTCAGCTATAAATAGACTTCCAAGAGATCCATTCAGGCTTCCATTTTTCGACGATAAATTGAAAGATCCAATTAATACCCCTACCTTTCTTAAATCAAATGCCTCATACTTGCTCTCTAACGCCAATTCTTTAAGAAACCTTATCTATTACTCATCATTAAGGCTTGGATATAGCAATTCATCCTTTCCAGATTATGATATAGATTATTCATTTAATATTGTTGAAAATAATCCTCTTCTTTATGCTGTTTCAGAGATTCATACATTCGCAGGCAAACCTCTATCAAGTTGGAGTTTTGAATATTTAAAGAAGGAAGTTGAAAAAACTCCCATAGAATTGCAGAAGGAAATTGCGAAAATTCTGTATGCTTCCATAGACTTTAAAATTTTTAGAGATGCAGCATTTAATGACATTGATAAGCTTGAACTTGTAAAAGCTTTTAATAACCCTGCTGCTCTATTTACCGATGATTCTTTTGACTCTTTAACTTACAATATTGCCCTAAAGTGTGACTACTCACTTTTATTTTACGGAGGAGTCCAGCTTACAAATACCATTGATAAATCCTTAGCCGAAATAAAAAAGCTTAGTCTCCCCAAAAATCTTGATTTTAATTGGACTACTCCTTTGGGCAGGATAATTCTTAAAGGTAAGGATAATGATGAATATCATTTCAATGATGTTTTATTCCTGCTTGATGCAGGCGGAAATGACACATATTTTAATGGTGCAGGAGTAAATTCATCTTTCTTTAATCCGGTATCAATTTGTATAGATCTCGCTGGCAATGACACCTACGAAACAAAAACTGACATTACTTACTCTCAAGGAGCTGGTGTTTTTGGGGCAGGAATTCTTTTAGATTTAGATGGAGACGATAATTATAATTCAAGTGATTACTCACAGGGTTTTGGCTGTTTTGGAATTGGTATATTAAAGGACTTTTCTGGTAATGATACATACAATTCAAATGTTCTTTCGCAAGGCGCAGCTCTCTATGGCATTGGACTATTAATAGATACTGATGGCAATGATTCATTTAATGCTTATCTTGCTTCACAGGGTTTTGGTTTCTCAAAGGGTTTTGGTGCTTTAATTGATACAAAAGGAGATGATAGTTATGTTGCCAACGATGAAAATATAATTTATCCCTCAGCCCAAACAACGGAGCATAATACAAGTCTCTGTCAGGGATTTGGTTTTGGAAGGAGAGCTGATTTATCCGATGGGAAAAATATGTCGGGAGGTTTTGGGCTTTTAATTGACGCTTCTGGTGATGATACTTACTCTTGTGGTGTATTCGGACAGGGCTCAGCATATTGGGCTGGTACTGGAGTTCTCTATGATAGTGATGGGGATGACTCCTATAAAGGTATATGGTATGTGCAGGGAGGAGTAGCTCACTTTGGGATAGGTTTACTCCTTGATGAGAAGGGAAATGATTCATACGATGCTTTAATAAATATGGCACAAGGTGCTGGACATGATTTCTCTTTAGGATATTTGATTGATAAAGATGGAGATGATATTTACACTGCTCCTAACCTGGCTCTTGGTGGTGGTAATAGTAATGGAATGGGCTTCTTTGCAGATTGTGGAGGAAATGATACATATAAAATACGAGAAAATGCTCAAATTGTCCTTGGGAAGGCTGCTCTTGAGAGTCAACTTAAAGGAACTTGGAGAGAAGCTGAATTTACATTTGGATTATTCATTGATAGAGGTGGTACTGACAATTATAATGTAGACTTTGCTAAGGACAACACAATCTGGACCTATAAAACAGACATAGAAACAGTTTTAGGTGGTGGCATAGATTCAGAAACTGGTAGTCTTACAGGATTCGTGCCTTAGATGCTATAGTAGATATTTTGATTTTTAATTAAAGAGAATATTCCTTAAATGAGAGGAAGTGAAAATTTATGAAGATTGATTTTTTAGTTTTAGCTGGGGGCGGTAACCCAGAGTGGTCTAAAGAAGAGTTTGGCGCTGAGCACAAAAACCTCATAGATATATGTGGTAAACCATCAATATCTTATGTTTTAGACGCTATTAAGAATTCCAAGAATGAGGGTAGTATAATCCTTGTTGGGACCTCCATTCTTAAAAAAGCAGGTTTTTCGGATTACGCAGATAAGTTTATTGAGGTAGAACCTACTCAATCATTAGCTGAAAATGTTAGAATTGGTGAAAAGGCAGCAACAGGTGATTTTATTGTTATAATGGGCGGAGATATACCAGGAATAACACCTGAGACTATAAATGCAATAGTTGACAATATCAATAATTATTCAAATTACGAATTTATAGTATTTGTCGTTACAAAAGATGAAATAGAGAGGAAGTTCCCAGGCTCAAAGAGAACTTATGGGAGAATCAAAGAAGGTCTATCTAAGGTAGGCAATCTTTTAGCCATAAGGAGAGATTCATTTTCAAAACTTGACCCTCTTATTGATAAATACACTGCCGGTAGAAAAAGTTTAATCAGTCTTGCATTTAGTTTTGGTATATTTAATATTATAAAGTTACTCATTACAGGCTCTACTTCAATTCCTGACCTTGAGAAGATTTTCTTAAAAACTACAGGTTTAAATGCAAAAGGTATTGTATTCCCTTACGGGGAGATTGGTGTAGATATAGATAAACCATCCGATGTATATGATATAAGAAATTACTATTCAAGGAGATTAAATCAATGAACTTATTCCAGGCTTTAATTCTTGGTGCAGTGCAGGGGCTTACCGAATTCCTTCCTGTAAGCAGTTCAGGACATCTGGCACTTATTCAAATATTAATGAACCTAAAGAATGTTCCACTTTCATTTGATATTTTGCTTCACATAGGCACACTATTTGCAGTTTTAATTTTTTTAAGAAAAGAGCTATTGTCCATAATAAAAGGCTTTTTTACTCTTAAGAAAGATGCTCTCAAGCTTGTGTTAAAAATAATTATAGCTTTAGTACCAGCTGCTATAGTTGGTTATTTATTCAATGATAAAATAGAAGCCTTATTCTCTCAACCAAAAGCTTTAGGTTTTGCCTATTTTGGAACAGCTTTAATTCTATTTTTAACGGTATTCCTAAAAAGTGAAAAAAAGAACATAAATACAATAACATATTTAGATGCTCTTATAATTGGCATTTTTCAGTCTTTTGCACTAGTTCCGGGGTTTTCTCGGTCTGGGTTTACTCTTTTCTCGGCATTACTTGTAGGGATGAATAAAGAAGATGCACTTAATTTTTCCTTTATACTCTCAATTCCTGCAATAATTGGTGCATTTTTATTTGAGCTTTTATCAGCAAAGCCTGCAGGTTCTCTATATATTTCGCCCGGAATAAGCTTATCTGGGTTTTTCATTTCTTTAATTACTGGTCTTATTGCTATATATTTGCTTCGTGCTGCTCTTAAAAACTCTAAGCTTTATCTTTTTGGTTTATACTGTCTAATTTTAGGAATAATTATATTGATGATATTTTAAGTTTGGAGGTAATAAGTTTTAAAATAAAATGCTTTGTCAGATGTGTAGAAAAAAAAGAAGTAAAGGACATATTGTCCAGATAGCTTTTGGGAGAAAGTATATTGACCTTTATGTCTGCGAAGATTGCGCTAAGGCACTTCTTGAAAACGCTGGAATTAATATAGATGATGCAGAATCTTTTTCATTCGGTGACTTTTTAAAATTCTTCTTTTCAACAATGGAACTTGATTCAGGCGAGAAACAAACGTGTCCCGTTTGCGGAAGCAGTTTTTCTGATTTTCAAAGAAAAAGTCTTTTAGGGTGCAGCAACTGTTATGATATCTTCAAATCCAAACTTGAGCCTATAATAATAAACTATCAGGGATCTAATAAACATATTGGAAAAGGCTCGCAGTATAAGGAAGGAACTCCTATTTTAAAAGTAAATAAGTCTAATGAAGTGTCTCAACCAGAACTTGAAACTTTAAAACGGGATCTTAAAAAGGCTATTAATGAAGAAAGATACGAAGATGCTGCAACCATAAGAGATAAGATTAAATTACTCGAACAAGATAATAAAGATGGCAGAAATAGTTGAATCATTCCTGATTAAGGCTCCATCCTGGATTATTAGTTCAAATGGAGTGGCTCTTAGCAGTAGAATAAGATTGGTTAGAAATTTAAGCGAGTTTCCTTTTGCTACATCAGCTAATTTGGTTCAGAAAAAATCAGTTAGAGAGAAGGTATTTTCAACTTTAGAGAGTTATTTTAAAAGTGCAAGTATAGATGTGTGCTTTATTGATGCAGAAACTCTAACAGAAAGGGACATTAATATCCTTTTAGGCTTACATTTAATAAATTATTCTTTTAGTAAGGATTTAAAAGGGAAAGGGTTATGTTTAAGTAAAGATGGTAATACTTCCATACTTGTAAACGAGGTTGACCACATAAAAATACATGTTTACTCTGAGAATTTAGCTTTTGAAAAAATCTACTCTAAAGCAAACTCAATTGATGATCATTTAATTCAAAACCTAAATATTTCATTCTCAGAAGAGCTTGGCTTTCTAACTGCCTGTCCAACGAATATTGGTACAGCCCTGAGAGCTTCATCAATTCTTCATATTCCCTCTGTTGTCGCAACAGGAGAGATTAACGACATTGCAAAATTCTTGGGAAGAAAGGATATTGTAATAAGAGGTTTATTTGGCAATGAAGAGGGCTTAGGAGATATTTTTCAACTGAGCAACACAGAGACACTCGGTAAAACTGAAGAAGAAATAATTGGAGAAGTGTTTAATGTATCAGAACAATTAATTAAGAGAGAAAAAGAATTGAGAAAAAAATTAATTTCATCCTCTCCAGATGAAATACAAGATAGAGTCAATAAATCAAAAGGGATTATAAGTTACGCAAAATTTATGTCTCTGCGCGAAGCTTTCGAAATAATCTCATTATTTAGGATGGCAAAACTTGCAGGATTACTCCCAGAAATTGAATTAGAGAAAATAAACAATGCGCTCTTAAAGATTAGCCCTGAAATGATAAGAGCCATTGATCCGAATATAAAAACTACTCAAGAGGAAAACAAATTAAGGGCTGAAATATTAAAACAAATCCTAAATGAAAAGTAAAGAATTTTACGTCTGTAGCAATTGTGGTTATATTTCACCAAAAGAACTTGGTAAATGTCCGCAATGTGGGGAATGGAGTACTTTTGTAAAAAAAGTCGAGCTTAAATCCGCTAATAAAAGAAAATTTGATCAAGACTTAGATGTATATACTATCAATAAGCTAAGCAGTATTGAAAAAGAAAGAATTAAGTTAGATATAGAAGAATTTGATAGGATCCTCGGAGGGGGAATTGTGCATGGCTCAGTGATTCTTCTTGGCGGGGAGCCGGGAATAGGTAAATCCACTCTGTTACTTCAGGTGGCGTTTGCTCTTTGTAAAAAGGGATATAAAGTTTTTTATGCTTCAGGAGAAGAATCCCCCTCTCAGATAAGCGTTAGAGCTAAAAGACTGGGAGTAAATTCAGATAACCTTTTAATCACGTTTGAAACTGAGCTTGAAACAATAAACGAGCTTGTATCAAGGGAATCCCCTGATTTTCTCATAATTGATTCAATTCAAACTGTTTATTCATCACAAATTCCTGGGAGCGCTGGAAGTATTACTCAAGTTAGAGAGTCAACTAACTTTTTAGTAAATCTCTCAAAGAGGAGAGATCTTACAACCTTTATTGTGGGACATGTTACCAAGGGTGGTGAAATTGCTGGTCCAAAATTTTTAGAACACCTTGTGGATGTAGTACTTTATCTTGAGGGTGATAAGCTCGGTATCGTAAGACTCTTAAGAGGAGAAAAAAACAGATACGGAGAAACAAACGATGTAGGTGTATTCTCGATGTGCAATGAAGGGCTAAAGGAAGTCGTTGACCCCACTGAATTATTCATTTATGAAAAGGAACTCTCAGTACCTGGAACTATTATTTTCCCTTCTCTTCAAGGAATGAGACCTCTATTCCTTGAAGTTCAGGCTTTATGTACGCAATCATTTATCCCTGTCCCGAGGAGAAATGTTACAGGTTTTGATTTTGGTAGGACTATTATGCTCGCAGCAGTCTTGGAGAAGAGAGGTGGAATAAGACTCAGTAATATGGATATATTCGTCAATCTAACAGGAGGAATTAAAATAACTGAACCAGCTGCCGATCTTGCTGTGGCTCTTGCTATTGCCTCTTCATTAAAAGATAAGCCTTTACTCTCAGGTACAGTCGCTTTTGGAGAAGTTGGACTTAGCGGGGAAATACGCCCTGTCCAAAATGGCCAGAAAAGACTAAAAGAAGCAATAAAGAGAGGTTTTAAAAGAATAATAGTTGATAAAACCTCCTTAGGCAAGGACCTCTTAGGTAATGACTCTATAATACCTGTAGAAAATATTAAAGAGGCGATCGAGGTAATATATTAATAAATAAGCATTGCATCGCCAAAGCTATAAAAGCGATATTTCATCTTTATAGCAATTTCATAAGCCTCTAAAATCTTTTCCCTCGAGTAAAAAGCAGAAACAAGCATGATTAAAGTTGAAGATGGTAGGTGAAAATTTGTTATCAAGGCATCAACCGCCTTAAACTCATATGGGGGCTTAATAAATAAGTCAGTCCACTTTTCATTGGGTGCGATAAACCCATTTTCCACAGAACTATCCAAGGCTTTGCAGACAGTAGTTCCTACAACAACACATCTTCCCTTTTTGGAATTCCTTACTTCATTTATCGTATCTGCAGTCTCTTTACTGATTATAAAGTATTCCTCATCCATTTTATGCTCATCAATATTAGATATTTTTACAGGTTTAAATGTTCCTATGCCGATATGAAGGGTAATATAAACAACCTTTGTCCCCTTTTCTTTTATACTTACGAGGAGATCGTCTGTGAAATGCAATCCTGCCGTAGGAGCTGCCACTGAACCATTATGTCTTGCATAAACTGTCTGATAATACTCTTTAAATTTATCCGGATCAGTCTTAATGTAGGGCGGGAGAGGAGTTTTACCTATTTTATTAAGAATGTCGATAAAGCTATAATTTTTGTCCCAGTCAAATTCAATAATACGCTCACCATCACTTTTAACATCAACTACTCTTGCCTCAAGCTCGTTTGATGGATGAATTAATTTTGATCCAACATTTATACCTCTACCTGGCTTTACCATAGCAGTCCAGCAATTTTCCGATAGCATTCTTGTAAGAAGAAGTTCTACTCTTCCTCCAGTTTGAGCTTTCTTCATAAAAATCCTTGCAGGAAAAACTTTCGTGTCATTAAGGACAAGAACATCATTTTCTGTTAAATAGTCAACAATATCCTTAAATTTTCTGTGCTGAATATCTCCACTCTCTCTATTTATGACCATTAATCTTGCTTCATCTCTTTTTAATGAGGGCTCCTGTGCAATTAATTCTTTTGGTAAATTGTAGTAGAAGTCTTCTTTTTTCATTTCTTTCTAAGTATCTCCCTGATCTCCTCTAATCTCTTTTTAAGTTCTTTTTCTTTGCCAGCATCTTTAGGATTGTAGAAAATTCTATCTTTTAATTTCAGAGGCAAATAATTCTCACTGATAATTCCACCCTCAACATTATGAGGGTAAACATAGCCCTTACCATACCCCAAATCTTTCATTAGCCTCGTGGGGGCATTCCGTATAAATAAAGGTACCTCTTCATAAGGATTTGCTTCAATTTCTTCTCTTACCTTTAGTATTGCCTCATAAGAAGAATTGCTTTTCGGTGCCAATGCAAGATAAATTGTAAGTTCTGCAAGGATACAATCGCATTCTGGCATACCTATGACACTGCAGGCATAAAAGGTTGAAGTTGCGAGAGTTAAGGCAAACGGGTCAGCAAGGCCAACATCCTCTGAGGCAAACCTTAAAAGCCTTCTTGCAACAAAAAGTGGGTCCTCTCCAGCATCCAATATTCGCACAAGATAATAAAGAGCGGCATCCACATCAGAGCCACGTAGACTCTTATGAAGAGCAGATATAAGGTCATAATGCATATCTCCTAATTTATCATAGCGAGGAATCTTTTTCTGAAGGACATTTTTCATTGTAGCTTCATCTATTGTTTTCTCTGCATTTGGTAAAGAATTAGATGCCATTTCTAATGCATTTAAAGCCACTCTTGCATCCCCTGAAGCATAAGATATAAGCATCGAAAGAGCCTCATCTGAAATTGAAAGTTTTAGTTTCCCGAGTCCTTTCTCTTCGTCTGTTAATGCTTTATTTATGATTTCTTTTATGTGCTCATCTTTGAGAGGGGCTAAAGTCAATACTTTGATTCTGGAAAGAAGTGCACTATTAAGTTCAAAAGAAGGGTTTTCGGTTGTTGCACCAATTAAAATAATATTTCCTTTTTCAATGTAGGGGAGGAATGCATCCTGCTGGAGCTTATTAAACCTGTGAATTTCATCGATAAATAGGATTGCCTTCTTTTTGCTTTTCTCAATTTCTTTAAGTAATTTTTTGATTTCCTGTATACCAGATGTGACAGCACTGAATTTTAAGAATAAATAATTTGTATGCTTTGCTATTAAATAGGCAATGGTAGTTTTACCACTTCCTGGTGGTCCCCAGAAAACAATTGATGGGACATCTCTTCTTTCTAAATAAGTTCTCAATATTTTACCCTTCCCAAGAATATGCTCCTGGCCAAGCACTTCATCAATGCTTTCAGGTCGCATCCTATCTGCCAGAGGGGCTATAAGTTCTTCATTTGAAGGACTAAAATCATTAAAAAGTGAATCTTCCAAGAATTACTTCTCCTCTCAACTTTGAATCCTACGGAAAGAACGCTCTTCCTCTCTCTTTTCTTTTCTTTCAAGGCAATTTGAGATGTTTTTTATTTCTTTCTCTATATTGACTATGGCTTTTAGAGCTTTTATAAGCCAGTAAAGTATGAATATACAAATGATTCCCAAAATTATGTAACCCGCAATAGCGAGATAATAAGTTATGTTCATCCTTATTTCCTTTCTAAAAATCTTTATTTGTTAATATATTATATTTTAACATTAATATTGACAATTTATGAATATTATATTATATGTTAATACAAATTTTAGGGAATTATAATACATTCCCCGGTAGCTCAATCGGCAGAGCGGCTGGCTGTTAACCAGTAGGTTGGGGGTTCAAGTCCCTCCCGGGGAGCCAGGAATTAGTCTTAAAGTAAGCATGAAAGGTATGAGTTTATCCTTTTGCAGATTTGTTAAAATAAAATTTTGGAAGCCAAAAAAAAGAAAAAACAGAGTAGTATATTGTGCCTTTAGCAAGACACACATCGTAATTAAATTTTGAACGATTTTTAAAATATTTTAACTTATGATTGATTTTTTAGTATGTATAATGGCAAATTTCTTAGAGTTCATTAATAGAATTGTTCTATAAAGCATGAGTCGAAAACTTGAATTTATAATTTAACACATATAATTTTAATTAAATGTCTTTTAATATGTATTCACAAATTTATTTCATAATGCGAAAAGATGTATAAACTTAAAAAAACGTTTGATATCATTATGAATGAAAAGATATCCAATAAATCTGGCTTTACTTTCTCTATTATGAATAACTTTGGTAATAGTACGGCGAGGGCTCAAAGATTTTGTAAATTAGATTTTTTTAGGTATTTTAAAAATATTAAATTAAACAATAACATAAAAACAAACATCTTGAAGAATCAGGGGCGATAATATGGCAAAAAATCATATTGCTGAGCTTGAACAGCGACTTTGGGAAGTAGCCGACGAATTAAGAGCAAATTCGGATTTAAAGGCATCTGAATATTCGATGCCTGTCTTAGGACTTATCTTTTTAAAATATGCCGATTACAGATTTTCACAACAGGAAAAAATCCTTTCAGAAAAATCGAGCATTCGAAGGAAGATTGGTAAAACAGACTATCAAGCAGCAGGTGTTATGTATCTTCCAGATGAAGCGCGCTTTTCTTATCTTTTAAACTTACCCGAAGGCGCTGATATTGGAAAAGCGATAAACGAAGCAATGGAAGCTATCGAGCGCGAAAACGAAGAGCTAAAAGGTGTGCTTCCAAAAACGTACAACAGATTCAAGAATACGCTCCTTGTTGACTTGCTCAAACTTATGTCATCAATTCCTGAAGAAATCGAAGGAGATGCCTTTGGTAGAATCTATGAGTATTTCCTTGGTAATTTTGCAATGGCTGAAGGCCAACAGGGTGGAGAATATTATACTCCTACTTCCATTGTTAAGTTGATTGTCTCGGTTATTCAGCCATTCCATGGGAAAATTCTTGACCCTGCTTGTGGTTCGGGTGGTATGTTCGTTCAAAGTGCAGATTTTGTTGAGGAACACAAAAAACGAGCAATAGATGAAATCAGCATTTATGGTCAGGAAAAGATTAGAGAAACTGTAAATCTATGCAAAATGAATCTTGCTGTCCATGGTCTTTCTGGTGATATCCTACAGGCAAATTCATATTACGAGGACCTGCACGATATGGTTGGTAGATTTGATTTTGTAATGGCAAATCCACCATTCAATGTAAATAAAATTGATAAAGAGCGTATTAAAAATGATAGAAGACGATTTCCCTTTGGCATGCCTGCTGCAGACAATGGTAACTACATCTGGATACAGCTTTTTTACAGTGCTCTGAATGATAAAGGTCGTGATGGATTTGTAATGGCAAATTCGGCAAGCGACGCACGCTCAAGCGAAATGGAGATAAGAAGAAAATTAATTGAGAATAAGGTTGTCGATGTGATGATTGCAGTAGGTCCAAATTTCTTTTACACAGTTACATTGCCCTGCACTTTGTGGTTTTTTGATAAAGGTAAGAGAAATACAGAGAGAAAAGACAAAGTTCTTTTCATAGATGCCCGTAAAATATACCATCAAATTGACCGTGCGCATCGTGAATTTACACCAGACCAGATAGAATTTATTGCAAATATTGTTCGACTGTATCGAGGCGAGAACATAGAATCAGCTCATGGAAGCGAGAAGCTAACTATGGAAACCTTTCCAGATGGTAAATACCAAGATGTTGCGGGTTTATGCAAAGTTGCAACCATCAGTGAGATTGAGGAACAGGATTGGAGTTTAAACCCCGGAAGGTATGTTGGCGTGGTTGAAGAGGAAGGTGATGGACTCAATTTTAAAGAACGTCTTGAAGAACTGAATGAAGAACTGGAAGAGTTAAATGCTGAAGCAAAAGAATTAGAGGAGCAAATTGCAGAAAATATCGCAAAAATCTTAGAGGAGAAAGACATAGATGATTAAGCCAAATCCTTTTACACCTAAATCAGGGTTAGAGCCAAAGGTTTTCTTTGACAGAGAAAAAGAAATTAACTTTTTTCTTAAGAGAATAGATGAAGCAAAAACCGGTAACACTAACCACTATATAATTAACGGTATATGGGGTTCAGGAAAAACAAGTTTGTTAAGGTATTTCAAATTACTTGCGCAGGGAAGAAATTGTTATGCTTCTTACTTTCTTGCAAGCGAATTCGTTGAAAATACCCCCGATATAGATCTCAGCATTCATATAATCGAGTCAATAATAAGAGATATGCCACCAAAATTGTTTAACAAGAATAGTAACTTCTTTAAATTGATACAGGGTTTCGGTATTCAAATGTTTGGTATTGGCGTTAATCTCTCTCTCAATGCTGATAAAAACAAAATTATTGACCCACAGATTTTTCTTGAAGATGGATTATTAAATATCTGGAAGGATATTTCTAAACATATAGACTTACTTGTTGTTTTGATTGACGATGTACAAAATTTTTCAAAAGTCCAGAGAATTTTTACTACTTTAAAAAATGTCCTTTCTAATGAGAGAATTATTAAAAAAACAAAAATTCTATTCATTTTGAGCTCTACAATAGAGGGCTGGAAACCGTTTATGAAGGTGAATCATCCTATAGGTCGTTTCTTTATACCTCGAGTTGAATTAACAAATTTCGATAGAGAGAATACTATTAAATTATTAGATGCCACTTTAGAAGGAACTGGAGTTGCCTTTAGTGATTCTGTAAAGGATAAAGTTTTTCAATATACTAATGGCCATCTTTTTGAGATACAAGCCCTTGGAAGTGCTTTATATGATAATCAAAAAAATGGCAAGGTAACAGATGCAGAATGGGATATTAGCTTCGAACAGGGACTGCTTTATCTTGGAAGCGCTGTTTACGATGGGATAATTGAAGGGTTAAGCCCAAATGAAATCAAAATTATTAAAAACTTAAAGGTTAATGAAGGGAATAGATTGAGTGACATTGACAGTAGAGTTGATATTCCAGGAGTTAATGTATATCTTCGCAGATTGGTTGATAAAGGAATTTTGAAAGCTCATAGCAGAGGTGAGTATTGCATTGAAGACGGGATTTTATGGGAATACATTCAGAGAAAATAACAAAAATAACAAATTTGAGGCGATTTTGTTATTTTTGTTATTTTGAAGAGATAACGATAGTAAAAATGCAGGTTGAAAATGTTTTGGATGGAAGAACTAAACATTTGATAAAGTAAGTATGAGGTTGCATTTTAAGTTTAAAAGAAATAAAAGAGAAAAAAAATTTGTAAGAGTTCAGAGATTGGATGATAAGTATCGAAAAATATTAAAAGACTTTGGATGTGAAAAAAAATGAATGACAAAGACGACCTAAAAGAATATATGATGAAAGAAGTTGAAATAATTCAAGATATCATAAAAAGAATGGCTCAAAACTCTTTTTTAATAAAAGGATGGACTGTGACTCTTGTTGTTGCTACTCTTCTTTTGCAAGGTAATAAATTTCAAGCCCTTATCGCTTTTATTCCACTAATAGTATTTTGGTTTCTGGATGCATATTTTCTCCAGTTAGAACGTAAATACAGAAAACTGTATGAATGGGTAATTGAACATAGACTGGAGACTGACAAATATCTATTTGATATGAACGTAAACAATAAAGAGCGTTTTGCTGACCCAAAATATAAAGTACAATCAAGGTTTAGAATAATGTTTTCAATAACTTTAGAGTGTTTTTACGGTTCAATAGCAGTTCTTACAGTGCTTTATACTATCTTTTTATTTTTATAAAAAGGAGAGAGATAAAATGGCAAGAAGAGTGTTTTTCAGTTTTCACTACGAAAGAGACATTTGGAGGGCAAGTCAGGTAAGAAATAGCTGGGTAACAAAACCTGATAGAGAAGCAGCTGGTTTTTGGGATGCTGCTTCATGGGAAGAGGTTAAAAAAATGGGTGACGACGCAATCAAACAATGGATTAACCGCCAGTTAGAAGGAACTTCTGTAACAGTTGTCTTAATCGGCTATGAAACCAGTACTCGTGAGTACGTCAATTATGAAATCAATCGGAGTTGGGATAGGGGCAATGGGCTTATAGGAATTTATATTCATAAACTTAAAGATCAAAATAATGAAATGGATTATAAAGGAGATGACCCTTTTATCAATCTAGGCTACAAAGGTATCAGGACATACGATTGGATTCTTGATGATGGTTATAACAATTTGGGTGAGTGGATAGAGTCTGCGTATCAGCAAGCACAAAATAGATAAAAGAAACCGAGCGGTGGAATTATGAAATTTTCAGATTTTGCAGAGATAAATCCAAAAGTAAAATTAAAAAAAGGTGAATCTTATCCATTCATTGAAATGGAAGATCTAACGCCCGGGTTGCGCTATGCTTCAGCTACTAAAGAAAAAGTATTTAAAGGTGAGGGCAGTAGGTTCAAAACAGATGATATTATCTTTGCAAGAATAACTCCTTGCCTTGAGCATGGTAAAATTGCTCAGGTTAAAGGTAAAGAGAATGAAAAATTTTTTG
>JBPOJC010000067.1:0-8107 GCA_052034135.1 Caldisericota bacterium
GTTTTAATAAATTTATGTGTATTTACGCTTATATTAGGATTTATGCGTAAATAAAACTTGGGTTTATTTTTAAAACTATTACAACTAAAAAGTTCTATCCAATCCTTAAGTTCTTCGATAGAATCAATATTAATTCTCCCAACGCCACTATCTAAGAAAAAATTCATCTCTTCTTTAGTTTTACAATTACTATTCCAGATAACATCTTTCAGTTTTATATGAGCTTTCGTAACTCCAAATAATTCACCTATTGAAGCAACTTCCATGCCAAAACCATTTTTCCAAATTAACTCTAATAATTTGGGATTAGAATTTGCTTTGACTGCATATGTAGGCGAAAATTCAATCCCAAAAAAAGTAGTAAAAATCTTTTGAATCTGCTCTCTTATTATTTCTTCCCAATAGATATATACAGGAGTGCCAAATTCAGAAGCAATAGTATTAATTATTGAAATATCCTGCATCACAAATCAAATTCCTCCGCAATACATTTAACTATTTTCTCAGTGTCTTCTTCTCTAACAAGACAAGATATTTTAATTTCAGAAGTGGTAACCATTTTTATATGGTAAGGTTTTAAAACCTTGAATAGTCGTTGAGCTACTCCAGTGCTTGACCTCATACCTATTCCTACGATTGAAACTTTTGAATAGCCTTCATTAAACTCTATTCGTGAATCGTTATATTGTTTGCATAGATTTGTAAGAGCTACATTAAGGCTATCTTTCTTTGAAGAAAGAAGCGTAAAAGATAAATGCAAATTCAATTCAGTTTGAATCAAAGAAATCATATCAACATTGAAATTTTGTTTGAATACTTCATTAAAAATAGAGAAAACAATCTCTGAATCAAGTGGAAGGTTATAAATTGTCACCTGGGTTTGATTTTTGCTCACACTTAAACCAGTCACAAGAGGTTCTTCTATTATTTGATCTGCTGAAACCACGTAGCTTCCCCTTTCATTGGAATTTGATGATGCACAATATATTGGAACATTAAATTTTTTTGCAATTTCGACACTTCTGCTACTTAAAACCTTTGCTCCAAGACTTGCCATTTCTATCATTTCATCATAGCAAACTAATTCTCTTTTCTTAGCAGCTGGATAATACTTTGGATCAATTGAATAAATTCCATCTACATCACTATAAATCTGGCAAGGAGCAGATAAGGACGCTGCTAAGGCAACAGCAGTAGTGTCTGAGCCGCCACGCCCAAGAGTTGTGAAATCGCCTTCATCGTTGACTCCCTGGAAACCAGTAATTACCAACACATCATAATCATTCAAAAGATTTATGATTTTAGTTGAATCAATCTGGCTAATCCTGGCATCATTAAAATCACTGGTAGTTTTTATTCCAGCTTGGAAGGCTGTCATAGAGCGTGCTTTATATCCCAAACTATTAATAGCTGTAGCCAAAAGTGAAGCAGAAACCTGCTCTCCCGTGGTAAGAAGCATATCCAACTCCCTTGGTGGTGGATCAACCGATATTTCTTTCGAGAAACTTATCAATTGGTCTGTTGTATTTCCCATAGCAGAAACAACTACAACCAATTTATAACCTTCCTTTACTCTATCCGTTACTCGTTTTGATATAAACTTTATCTTATCGGTATCAGATAAAGAACTTCCTCCATACTTTTGAACAAGTATTTTCATTTGGATAAATTCCTCAGCTCATCAATTATCTCGGTTTTTGAAATAGTTTTTTCATCTATTCTTTTTATAAATTTAGCAGGTATCCCAGCTACAACTGTAAAAGGTTCTACATCTTTAGTAACAACAGCTCCTGCACCAACTATAGCACCCTTTCCTACTATTACACCTTCTAACACCACAGCATTTGCTCCAACTAAAACTTGATCCTCAATAATAACTGGTTTTGCACTTGGTGGCTCAATTACTCCGGCTATTACTGCACCTGCACCAATATGACAGTTTTCCCCAATTATGGCTCTACCACCTATAACTGCATTCATATCAATCATAGTTTTTTTGCCTATTATCGCTCCTAAATTAATTACTGCCCCCATCATTATCACAGCCTCGTCGCCAATTTCTACATAATCACGTATTATTGCTCCTGGTTCAATACGGGCATTAAATTGGGTTAAGTCTGCTAAGGGAATTGCAGAATTCTTGCAATCTAAATCTAATTTAAATTTATAAATAGATTTAGAGTATTTCTCCTTAAAGGTGAGAAAGTCTTGATACTCGCAAAATATAACTCCAAAAGAATTAGTCCCATAAAAGTCAATGTTACTACCAAAATCTACATTTTCGAAATTACCCTCGAGATAAACTTTTATTGGGGTCTTTTTCTTTGAAGATGCTATTATTTTTATAAGTTCTTGAGTATCTTTAAAATTACTCATTCAACGCTTCTATAGAAAATAGGACTTGAGAATATGAGTAAAAACCACATTTCTTTCCCTTTACAAACTGCGTAGCTTTTAAAACTCCTTCTGCAAAAGTTCTTTTTGAGATCACTCTATGAGATAGTTCTAAGATTTCCCCCGAACTACCAAAAATTACTTTATGGTCACCAGGTATACCTCCTATACGCAAAGAACTTATTGGAACATCGTTATTTAGTTTTTCCCTTAGCATAAGAGCAGTTCCAGAAGGTTTGTCTTTTTTCTGATTATGGTGCGCTTCAACTATTGATATATCCCAGTCTGGAATATAACTGTTTGTTAATTCTACTACTTTAAGTAGGAGCTGAATACCAGTTGAAAAATTATATGCCTGAACTACTGGAACTACTTCTGCTAATTCTTTGAGTTGTTCAATTTGTTCTTTGCTTAAACCTGTTGTCCCAACAATAAGCGGAGATTTAAATTCTTTTGAGTATTTAATAGAATCAGCTAATGCAATAGGGGATGAAAAATCAATTAACACATCTATATTTCTTGTTTTGTCTAACTCCTCGGTTGTTAAATCCTTCTTAAAGACACAAGTGTAACCCTTTTCAGAAAAAAGCTTTGAAATCTCATCTCCCATTTTGCCTGAAAATCCAATAAGTCCATAATTTATTGTTTCAGTCATTATAATGCCCCTAATTTAGATAATTCTTCATCAATTAAATTTTCTGTACTTTTTGAAGCCTGAATTAATGGAAGACGAAGATAGTTTTTGCACAAACCTAATTTATACGCTGCATATTTAACAGGAATGGGGTTTGTCTCAACAAATAATAGGTTTGCAATTTTAAGGAGCTTGTTGTTAATTGTCTGCGCTTCACTAATTTTTTCTTTTAAAATTAGATGGGTAAGTTCTTTGAATTCAGACGGAAAAATGTTTGAAACAACAGATATTACTCCACACCCCCCAAGCGTCATAATAGGAAGTGTTTGATCATCATTACCAGAAAATACATTAAGAGAATCAGGCTTGATTGCCATTAATTCTGCAATTTGTGAAATATTTCCGCTTGCTTCCTTAACGCCTATTACATTGGGGCAGAGACTGTGAATTTTAACAATTGTTTGAGGAGTAATATTCATTCCAGTTCTGCTGGGCACATTGTAAAGAATTATTGGCATAGGAGTACGCTCTGAAATATATTTATAATACTCAACTAATCCGTTCTGGGTGCTTTTATTGTAATAAGGATTGACAATTAAAAGTCCGTCTACTTTAAGACTTTCTGCAATTTTATTAAGTTTTAATACTTTTACTGGATTATTAGTTCCCGTTCCAACAATTACAGGAATTTTTCCATTCACTTCATTCATTACAAACGAAACAATCTCTTCGAATTCATTAATTTCAATTGTAGGAGCTTCACCTGTTGTAGCTAAAACAATCAAAGCATCAACATCACTTTTAAGCTGAAATTCGATGAGTCTCTTAAGAGAGACATAATCCACACTAAAATCCTCATTAAAAGGAGTAATTAACGCTGTACCAACACCTTTAAACATAATTCTAACCTCCATATAAAATGTATTTTAAAATATTAAAAGCATTATATGCTGCACCCACCCTTAGATTATCTGCGACAATCCACATTAAAACTTCATTTCCATTTATAATTCTTAATCGTGAAACAAATGTATCGTTCTTGCCTTCGCAATCTTTAGGTGTAATTAATTCATCTGAATAAATTGTTCCTTTGTAATTACTATAAAGCTCTTCTATTTCATTTGAGAGAAGATCACGCTTTGTCCTCAAGAAAACAGATTCTGAATGTCCGATAACAACTGGGACCCTAACAGCTGTCGGGTAGATGTTAATAGTAGGGTCGGATAAAATCTTACTGCTTTCAAAGATTAATTTATTTTCCTCTTCGGTAAAGCCATTTTTATCTATTTCTCCGATTAAAGGAATCACATTTTCATTTATCTCTTTTGGGAATACAGCATCTACATCCCCAGTATTTAGTTTATTCTTTAAAGCTAAAATACCCTCTAAGCCAGCTCCCGAAACTCCCTGGTAAGTTGAAACAACAATTTCCTTTATGCCATACCTAACGTAAATAGGATATATAGCCTTAAGCATTTGGATTGTTGAGCAATTGGGATTTGCAATTATTCCCTGATAGTTCTTAACGATATGCCCATTTATTTCAGGAATAACAAGAGGAACACCGTCCACTCTTCGAAATGCAGAAGAATTATCGATAATAATTGGGCTAATATTAGCAGCTTCTTTTGCGTAAGTTTCAGAAATAGAAGAACTTGTACAGAAGAAAAGAAAGTCAAATTTTTTAGAGATACTCTCAGAACTAAGTGGTTCAACAGACAGTTCTTTGTTATGAAATGATATCACATTATTTGCAGATTTATCTGAAGCAAATAATTTTAATTCTTCTATAACGAGGTTTTCCTGTTCCAAAACTTTTATTAGAGTGCGGCCTACTAAACCGGTAGCACCAACAATTCCAACTCTCATTTTTCTATCTCCTTTTTACTCTATCGAGGAGATAGCTTTTACATTTGATTTTAGTTTTGGATTGTGTTAAACCAATGATAAAGGGCTCTCCACGAAAAAGTAATCGTCTACTTTCGTGACAGTGATACGAATATCGTTCGCATCCCCAAGACAACAAAAATAAGGTTTTTTGTTTCTTTCGGCAGTTATACCCTCTCTTTACAAGTATAGCCTCCTTATGGCACTTGCAAAGATACGCTTAACTGCTCCTCCACTTTAAAAGTTTTCAAATTTTTTTATTTTATAAAATTACAACTATTTGTCAAGGCGGCGGACAGACAGCTAAACTTCGTAAAAAATTTTTATCTTTTTATAATAAATTTACCTCTAATCAAATCCTCATTACATCCTTATATGCTAAATACCTTCAATTTAAGAATTTAAGGAGGAAGATAAATTTTATAAACTAAACCACTATTGAAGTTTAATATTAACTCTTTATGTTTATTTTTAAAGGAATATTTAGTGTTTCTATAGGCATTTCAGTTTTAAATCTTTCCGCTATGCCACCCTATGTTTTATACATTTTAAAAATGCATAGCATTTTGGCGATCAGATTTATCCACAAAATCTATACTATGTGATATCACGCTTTGATCGAAATTCAACCAATTCATGGACATTGCCAAATGGATCTTTAAAAGCTGCATATACACCAACAGGACAATCCTGGGGTGAATCATGAATCAATTCTACTCCTTTACTCTTAAGATCCTTCAAACTCGCTTCAAGGTTATTGGTTTGAATATTAATAAGAGTTTGGGCAACATTCGGATAATCGATATTTGTAGATTTAGCTACTTTATTGAGAATTAGAGGAATTCCTTCATGGCTCAATTCTACAATTTGTGGATAATATTTCTTCGAACATACATCGAACCCTATTTTACTACAATAGAAGTCAATGGCTTTGTCCATGTCGCTCACATTAATTTGTATTACGCATACTTTTGGCATTTTTTTATCTCCTTTCTATTTATATATAGTTTCAGATATAAAACTTCCGACAATTTCACCTAATATTTCCAGCATAAAAGAAACTATCAAAGGCAATTTAAAGAAATCTTTGATTTCTCTGTTATCGTTTTTTATATGCTGTTAGTAGATTTTAGTCATTTTTTATTTTACCCTTTTAGTTGTTGAATATTTATTTTCAGATTTAAAAAAGAGTAATTCTTGTTTCTGCTTTTTTACCACCGTAAATTTTATCTTTCCTGACATTTTCTAACCTTTTCAATGCTATCTCAACATACTCTTTATTAGTATCAATCCCAATATATTTTCTTTCTAATTTCTTTGCAGCGACAGCAGTTGTTCCACTCCCAACAAAAGGATCCAAGACAATTGCAGAATCTAAAAAAGTTGTTAATTTAATTAGATATTCACATATCGCTAATGGTTTTACAGTCTGATGAATATTAAATTCTCCTTTTTCTTCCTTAGTTGGTTTTGACAAAAGAAAGCACTTATCTATATTTTCACTAACTGGTTCTGTAGTTACAACATTGGAAGGGAACATGTTATTCCCAATTTTTATATTCGTATTTATAAGCCCGACATTATACTTCAACATATTTTCTAAAAATGTCCCTGCGCATGGTTTTTGTGCCATCATAATGGGCTCAAAACAAGATTTTATTTGAGGTGTTTTCCAACCATCCAATCTCTCCTTTAATTCATTTTTAGATTTTTCATCCCAATTTAGTTTATCAATAAAATGATTGAGAGACATTGCTTTAGGCTGATTTTGTGTATAAAGCCAGATAAAACAATCCCTTATTAAAAAACCAGCATCATCAACGGCAGAAACCATCCTATGATAGAGTCTGGGGCTTGAAAACGAAAAAAAGAACCCTCCAGGCTTTAAAACTCTGTATAGCTCTTTCGATATTCTAAAATACCATTGGTAAAAATCTTCTCCTTGCTTCCTATCAAATTTCATTCCAGGAGGTAGAGATTTTACAACATGGCAGTAATCTGATATTGTGGAAACCGTTTGATGATTCCAATTATTATCCATTTTATCAAGAAAGTAAGGAGGATCTGTTAGGACAAGGTCTACTGAATTATCTTCAATTTTAGATAATACTTCTAAGCTGTCTCCTAATATAATTTTATTTATCATCTCTTTATTCATTTGGATTTCTCCCATTAAATTCTTTATACAAAATTTCATATACTTTCCATCTAACCTCTTTATCAGACCTTTTTATTACATTAGGATTGGCCAATTTTATCACTCTGCCTCTCTCGTCATAAACCCAATTGTTTCTGTCTGCTCGATTACACTTTTCACATTGAGGGATAATGTTCCCCTTCACTATCGGTTTGTTCGGATCCATGTGTGCTTTTTGCAATCTGGTAATGGTGTTTGGCCAATGTATATGGGGTTTACCTTCTTTTGAGCCACAAGTGGCGCATCTGTATCCATATTGATTCTTTAGATTTTCCCAGTCGCTTTTGTCTTCTATCCTATGTCCCTTAAAGGCTGGATATGGTTTTTCAAGAGTCAGCAGTTGATACTCTCCTGGCTTCAGAGTAGTATATCCATTACCGCGTGTACCTGATACAATAAACCATCCTTTTTGAGCCCCGAGATGTCTTGCTTGTTGGACATCGGCTGTATTGGGATAATATTGGCGAACAAATTGCGTAAGTTCATTTTTTGAAATACTTTTTGTACTCGGATAGCACTGTGCCAGATAAACTAATACAAGAGCATCTTTGGTATAATTCCCCCGGGCATCGTTTAGCTTAGGTAGTTTTACTCCATATTTTGTTAAATGTATACTGTGATATTCGCATATCATTTTGTAAATTTTCTTTATCTCTTTCTCTGATAATCGTGTCATTTTTTTTCTCCTTTTCATGTAAAAAATTCCATATAATCACATACTCCATTTAAATTAAAGCTAAGTTTTCTTATCATTCCATTTTGGCAGCCATATACGAACAAAACTCGTATATGGCTGCATTTACCTGAATGCTAATTCTACTATTATTAATGGGTTGGACCCCTAAATCTGGACACTTTGTTATCAAATTTAAAATAATTTTTTATCCTTTTTATATAAATCATTATATACTTCTTTTATAAGTGTCAATCTTTAATTCTAAATGTTTCTCTAAATACTCTTCATAGCATTCTCTTGGAGTCCTGTAATTTAAAGC
>JBPOJC010000103.1:0-16389 GCA_052034135.1 Caldisericota bacterium
AGAAATAAACTATTTAGTTTGGGGTGTTTAGCAACTTTTATATTGCCATCTTTATCAATTGTGGGGTGTTCAGCAGGTTTCTCAACTTTTTCAATAATTTCGAAAATATTATTTCCATCTTTATCAATAATTCGGTCAGAAACATTAATCTGATTCGCAACATCTGGATCAAGGTTTGGAACACTTATTTCAATTATAAGTCTGGGGGCTGCTCTTTCGGCTTTTATGCTTTGTGCTTCTTTATTATAAAGAAGGAATGAAAAGATGATGACCAATGCAAAAACAAGAAAATCAGAAATTTTGAATAAGCCAAATTTACGGTTAAATAAAAAATCAGTTACGGAATCCATAAAGTTAACCTTACCGCAATTCGGGAATAAGAACTCCATAACCACCATCTTTTCTTCTGTACAAAACTGCTAAATTTTCTTTATTTTCGCTAACCCTATAATAGATAAAAAAATCATGCCCAAGTAGCTCCATCTGCTCTATTGCTTCATCGTCAGTTAAGGGAGAGATGGGAAATCGCTTTTCTCGTACAATTAATGGTTTTGACTCAATTATACTTTCGCTACTCGCCAGTTTTACCTTTTCCTGGTCAGTGCGCCTTGCTCTATCTTTAAGCTTCTCTTTAAACTTTTTCATCTGAATTTCAAGCTTATCGGAAAGTTTATCTATGGCTGCCCTTATATCGGGAGCTTGAGTTTCTGCTCTTATAATTTTACCACTTGCCTTCAGTGTAACCTCTGCAACACTTCTTCCTCTTGATTCACTGAGGACAAGATCTGCTTCCTGAATGTTATTATAAAATTTCTCAATCCTGCCTATTTTAGCTTCAGCATAGTCAAGTATATATTCATCTATTACAAATCCAGTATCACCCTTGACTGTGATCCTCATCAAAAACCTCCTAAACGAGAAGTAAAACTACAGATAATCTATTAAAACAATTATCTATTTACATTGTTATTTATTATTTATTATTTGCTAAACCATATCAACACGTTTCACATTTGTGGCGATTGAGCCCTTTTCACCTTCCTCAAGGTCAAATTCAACTTCATCGCCCTGTTTTAAGGTTTTAAACCCTTGCATGGTGATTTTGGAATAATGAACAAAAACATCTCCGCCGCCATCATCCCTTGTAAGAAAACCCCAACCTTTCTGGGAATTAAACCACTTTACATGACCCTTCACTTAAAGCAAAACCTCCTAAAAAAAATTAACAAAAGCTTATTACAATACAAAAAGCTTTATTAAATACTAACATCGTCCATAAGGTTGTCAATATTTTTAAATTAAATTTTTTAGAAAATTTTGCAATTTGGTTAAATTATTGCTAAATTCTTATTATGCAATTAAGCTTACTTTCAAACATAATCGATATAATATTAGTTAGCATCATAATATATTATGGCTTATTAGTTCTCCGTTCTACAAGGGCAATGCAGCTAATTCTTGGTTTGATAGTCTCTGTAATTATTTTAAATCTTGCATACTTATTAAGCGAATCTCTAAGGTTCGTTGTATTAAGCTGGATTTTAAAAAATACTATTTCTATTCTTTCTGTCTCTTTACCAGTTATTTTAGTTGTTATATTCCAGCCAGAACTAAGGCGTTTTTTAGGAAAACTTGGTACAAAAAGAACAATTTTTAGAGGAACAATTCACCTATTTGATGTTTCTTTTTTGAGTCAAAATTCCATAGAAGAAATTGTTAAAAGTATTGACACATTGTCAAAAAATAAAATCGGAGCATTGATGATTATTGAAAGAGAAATCTCTCTTGAGCCTTTTTTGGAAACAGGTGTAAAATTAGGTGCACGTATTTCAAGCGAATTACTCATCACTATTTTTACTCCTCCCTCTCTTCTTCATGATGGTGCTTCAATAATTAAAAATGATGAAATAGTTGGAGCAAGAGTTATACTTCCACTAACACAAAACCTCATAATTTCAAAAGACTTTGGAACTCGGCATAGGGCAGGTATTGGAATAACCGAGGAAACAGATGCTATTTCCTTGATCGTCTCTGAAAGAGATGGAAGAATATCTCTTGCTGTTTCTGGAAAAATTACTACTAATCTTACACCTTCTGAAGTTCGAGAAATGTTATTTGTTATGTGCAAAGCAAGAAGGGAAAAGAAATAGTGAACATTAAAAAGGCTATTACAAATAATTTGGGCTTAAAAATTTTCGCTCTAATTCTATCCATATTATTGTGGTTATATATTTACTATGTTTATGGAGCAAAAATAAATAAAACTGCCTCAATCCAGGTACAGGTTATAAATGTGCCACAGGATCTTTCAGTCAGTTTAAGTGATAATTACATAAATGTTACGTTTGCAGCTCCTGTAAGGATAATAGAACAAGTTGAAAAAAATATTAGAATTGTGATGGACCTCTCCAATATAGGACCTGGAACTTTTAAAAGAAAAATTAATATAGATGCTCCGAAGGAAGCAGAAATTATTTCTTTAAATCCAGATGAAATTGAAATCACTGTCGAAAAAATAATAACTAAAGAATTTCCTATAAGGGGAGTTATGAATGGTAAAGTAGCTAATGGAAATATTGTGGGTACGCCAGAAATTACTCCGCAAGTAGTTACGGTTCAAGGTATAGAGAGTATCGTTAATTCAATAAAAGAGGCAATAGTTGAAATAAACATTGAAGATGCTACTTCTGATATATACGGATCTTCAGAAGTTAAATTAATAAATAAGTTTAACGAACCAATAGAAGATTTAATAATGAGTAGTAGAATTGCAAATTTTCATGTTCCAATTATTAGCTCTGATGTTACAAAATTCGTCCCTGTTATACCAGAATTTAATGGGTATTCAAAATTAGCAATTAGAGGAGTTAAAATTACTCCTGAAATAGTAAAAATTACAGGAAAAGGTGAAGCAATAAGTAAAATTAGCTCAATTGAGACAGAACCAATTAACATTGATGATTTGTCGGAAAACATTTCTGTTAATGCAAAACTTAAAACTCCTGAAAGCATAAAAATTGAACCCTCTTCAGTAACAGTTGAAATAACCGTTGAAGAAGAAATTACAGTTAGTTTTGACAATGTTTCTGTAAAAACTATAAATCTTCAGGAGGGATTAAAGGCTTCTTTAGATTTTGAAGATGTTAAAGTAGTTATTACCGGAAGAAAAAGTATAGTGGAAAATATAAAATCTGTCGAAGCTCAAATTGACCTTAAAGGATTGAATGCAGGGGAATATATGTTGCGTGTTACAATAAAAAATATTCCAAATTCCATTCTTGTGAGGATTTACCCTGAGAAAATTAATGTAAAAATTACGAGATGAAATTGGAAATGTTAAACTAAAATGTTGCAAAAAAAATTTTTTGTATATACTTATCATTCGTTTAAATTTTTATATAGAGGGGGGGTTGGTGAAATGTTAACAATAGGAAAGCATATTATTGTTGAGCTTTCAAATTGTGATCCAAACATTATTAACAATTTAGTAGAAGTAAAGAAAATTTTAATTGAAGCAAGCTTGGTAGCAAACGCTGAGATAAAAGAGCTTGCGTTTCACCGATTCTCACCACAAGGGGTGAGCGGTGTAGTTGTGATTGCAGAATCACATATATCTGTGCATACATGGCCAGAATATGGTTATGTAGCTTTAGATATATATACGTGTGGAGATAAAGCCGACCCTTTAAAAGCTTGTAGCTACATTGCAGAAACTTTTAAGGCAGAAAATATCTTCGCAACAGAAATAGAAAGAGGACTTGAAGATTCTACAAAAAAAGTTTTCTTACACAAAAAAATAAACATAAAGGAGGGGAGGGAAGAAGACGATGGTGAAAGAGAAGAATTATTCATGGATGTGGTTTCATGACTATTTTTCTAAAGCAGAAGTCCATTTGCACGGTTTTACTGATATTTATGCATCAATAAAAACTAAATATCATAAAATAGACTTAGTTGAGTCTCCTTGCTTTGGAAAAACCCTTATAATTGATGGAGATGTACAATCCTCTATTAAAGATGAATACATCTATCACGAAGCTCTCGTTCATCCTGCAATGTTACTATGTAACGACGTGGAAAATGTTTTTCTTGCTGGTGGCGGAGAAGGAGCAACTTTAAGAGAAATACTCAAATATAAATCTTTAAAAAATGTAGTTAAATGCGACATAGATGAAGAAGCCATAAATATATACAAAGAAAAATTAGTAGAATGGCATAAAGGTTCATTTTTTGACAATCGTGTAACCCTTAAACATACGGACGCAAGAGCTCTTCTTGAATCGTACCCTGATTCTTTTTTTGATGTTATAATAACTGACCTTACGGAACCTACAGAAAATAGTCATTCTAAACGTTTATACTCTAAAGAATTTTTTTCTCTCTGCAAAAATAAACTAAAGGCAAATGGTAATATCGCAATACAGGCTTCATTATTAGAAGTAACTGCCTATAATATGCACGCATCTATTGCAAAAACTTTAAAAGAAATATTCCCAATTACTAGGTCTTATGCAGAATATATTCCTTCTTTCGATACAACATGGGGTTTTATATTTGCCTCAAATCAAACTGATCCAATAAATTTTAGTCCTAAAGATATAGATGAAAAAATAAATGAAAAAGTAGAAGGTGATTTACGTTATTATGATGGTATAACCCATCTCCACCTCTTTTCACTTGGAAAGGATTTAAGAGAACTTTTGGATAAAGAAGGACAAATAATAACTGACGAAACCCCTTTCTACTTGGAAAGAAAAGAACGTATTTTTGATTTATAAATAGTTAAGAATTCAGGTTGAGCTCGGAAAGTAAGAATCATAACTTCTTAACAGAGTCGAAACTTCTTTCGGCAATTTTAAGGCTATCATGGCCAGCTATGATAGCTATGATATTTCAGTCTATAACAGGCGTTACAGATATATATTTTCTTGGTAAAATAGGTAATCCAAATGCTCAAGCAGCCATAGGTATATTTGCAGTTCTTTTGAGTTATCTAAGTGCATTTAATACTATTGTTGGAAATGGTTCTATAAGCGTAATTTCACAATATTATGGAGCATCTAACTTTGAGGAAGCAAGCGAAGCAACAGCTCAAACAATTTTATTAAAATTAATTGGAACTTATATTCTTGTAATTCCCTGCATTATTTTCCTAAAACCACTACTACTTCTTTTTGGGGCAGAGGGAGAAGCACTATCATTAGGTGTAAGATATGGAACAATAATTTTGAGTATTCTACCATTCATGAATGCAGGATATACATTTAACACAGCTTTAAGAGCTGCGGGCGATGCCGTAACACCAATGTATCTAATGCTTTCATGTTTAATCGTTAACCTTGTTTTAAATGTAGTTTTTATAAATACTATGTCTTTAGGTATTGCGGGAGTGGCATTAGCAACAGCTATTTCACAAATATTCCTCTTTATTGTTGGTTTACGGGTCTATTTAGGTGGTAAAAAACTCATAAAAATAAATTTAAAGAGTTTGCTAAAGCCAAAATTAAGCTATATGAAGAAAATTTTTGAAATCGGTTTACCTTCTGGACTTCAAGCAATACTCGCAAGTATTGCCAATTCAATTATAATAAAAATAATTGCCTCTTTTGGTATGAGTATTGTTGCGAGTTATACAGTTGCTACAAGAACTGCAAGTCTCGCAATGATGCCAATATCAGGACTATCATTTGCAACTTCTGTAATAGTTGGTCAAAATGTAGGAGCGAGGAAAAACGAAAGGGCTTTAGCTGCAACAAAAACTTCTGTTATTATTGCTTTAATATTGACTGTCTCTATTTCAATTATTTTTAGCATTAATCCTTTATTCTTTTTAAATATATTCACTAATGATAACGAAGTATTAATGATGGGTAAAAACCTTTTACCTTTCTTTGCATTTTTACAGATAATTGTAGCATTAATTTCAATTTATAATGCCCCTCTACTTGGTACTGGTAAATTAAAACCACTTTTTTATATCTCTACCATATCTGTATGGTTTATTCAAATTCCATTTACATTTATACTTAAAGGTAGTCTTGGTTTGAGCAGTATATGGATTTCAATTGCTCTATCAAACCTTATAAATTTGTATCTATCCTATAGGTTATTTAAAAGTAGAAACTGGATATCAAGTATGGTTTAATATTATATTTTTTCTAAAGCGATATTTATTTTACCGTAATCAAAATCAAAAACTCCCTCACTTACTTTTTCATTATTCACGTTTTCAAGAGGTAATATATCTTTCGCGAGAGTCTCTTTTAAAATATATTCCTTAAAATCCTTTATTAATTTACCAAATTTAGGAGTATCAAACGACAAATATATGTTTATTCTATCTGCCACATCAAAACCATATTCTTTCCTTAAATTCTGGATAAAACGAGAAAATTCTCTTGCTATTCCTTCTTCTATAAGTTCTTCGTTCAAAGTAGTATCAAGTAAAATTATAGAAGAGCCTTCCTCTGAAAGGAGAAGGTTATTATTTCCTTTTAACTCGAAAATAAAATCATCTTTAACAAAATCCAATTCTTCTCCATCGATATTAAGCCTAATACAGCCTTCTTTATCAATAGTCTCTTTGATCTTAAAAGTATCAGGAAAACTTTTAATCGCTTCAATAATTTTAGGAATTTTATTGCCATATTTCTTTCCAATTTGATTTAAATTGGGCTTAATATCCAAAGTTGCATAACTCTTTAAATCAGAGAGAATTTTAACATTCTTAACATTTAATTCCTCCTTTATCAGAGAGACAAATTCACTATCAAGCTCAACTTCATCCTTATTCAATATGTAAACAGTTTGCAAAGGAAACCTCACTTTCACTTTAGAAGTCTTTCTTGCTCGCAATCCAGCTGTAACTATATCCCTTGTTAAATTCATCTTTTTTTCAAGGTCTGTATCGATTAAATCAGTTTTTATTTCTGGAAAATCAAGCAAATGAACACTTTCAGGAAGCTTCCCTTTAAAACCGCTTTTTAGAATTGAATAAATATATTCTGCTACAAAAGGTGTAAAGGGTGCTATTATTATAGATAAATTGTAAAGAATTAAGAAAAGTGTATTATAAGCTTCTAACTTCATAGAATCATTTTCACTCTTCCAGAATCTTCTTCTTGATCTTCTTATATACCAATTAGTCAGATCATCAATAAATCTCATTATTTCTTTAGAAGCTTCTGTTATGTAATACGTATCAAGATATTTTTTTACACTTAAGGCAAGAGAATTAATTTTAGAAATTATCCACCTGTCAAGAGTTGAAGAGGGTGTAAATTCAAACTTCGGTTCATAATTGTCAACATTTGCATACATTACAAAAAAAGAAGTGGAATTGAGCAAGGGAAGAATGAAGTTTTTTAAAGCATCAGAAACTATATTCATACTAAATCTTCTTGGAACATAAGGCGTTGAAGAGAAATAAAAAGACCACCTTAAAGAATCAACTCCATAAGCGTTTATTACCGTTGAAGGGTCTACCACATTACCCTTGCTTTTTGACATTTTTTCTCCTTTTTCGTCCAGAATAAGTTCCAGTGAAAGAGCATTCTTAAAAGCAGGTTCCCCAAAGAGGATAGTATTCACAACTAAAAGCACGTAGAACCAACCACGTGTATGGTCTATACCTTCACAAATAAAATCAGCAGGAAAACTTTTTAAAAACTCCTCCGTATTAGAGAAAGGATAATGAAATTGAGCAAAAGGCATTGATCCAGAGTCAAACCAGCAGTCAAGAACTTCTTTTTCTCTCTTCATTAAGTTCCCACATTTAGGACAAGTTAGTTCTATTTCATCAATGTAGGGTCTATGAAGTTCAACATAGTCAAAATCCTTAACTGCTCTCTTTTTAAGCTCAGCGATGCTTTCAATTACTTCCATTTCACCACAAGAAGTGCAAGTCCATACATTAAGTGGGGTTCCCCAATATCTTTCTCTGCTTATTGCCCAATCTTTAGTCTCTGAAAGCCAGCTGCCAAATCTACCATATTTTATATGTTCAGGAAGCCAGTTTATTGACTCGTTATTTTTCATAAGATCTTCCCTTATTGAGCTCACTTTAATAAACCAAGAGTTTTTTGCCATATAAATAAGAGGAGCATCACATCTCCAGCAAAAAGGATAAGTATGTTTTATTACACCTTCTTTAAAAAGAAGACCTGCATTTTTCAAGTTTTCAATAATAAGTTTATCTGCATCTTTAATAAATAATCCTTTAAATGGAGTTACAAAATCTTTAAACGTTCCGTCGCTATTTACAGAAATTAAAATCGGTAAGTTGTTAGCTTTACCGACTTCCATATCTTCTGCTCCAAAAGCAGGAGCAATGTGAACTATGCCGCTCCCTTCTTCTAATCCAACAAATGGAGCTTCAATAACAAAATAAGCATTATCAGTAATGTTAAAGAAATTAAATGGAGGGATGTACTTTTTACCAACCAAAGAAGAACCCATAAAAGTTTCAAGAATTGTGAAACCTTCATCTCCCAGTACATCATTCAACCTATCTTTTGCAAGAATATATTTCTCCCCTTTGTAATCAACTTTAACATAATTAGCAGTAGCATTAACAGCTAATGCAACATTTGCTGTTAAAGTCCAAGGAGTGGTTGTCCAGACTATAAAATAAGTATTCTCCTCATCAAGAAGGGGAAATTTCACAAAAACAGATGGATCAGGAGTATCTTCCTGATAACCCTGAGCAACTTCATGAGAACTCAAAGTAGTTTCGCATCTTGGACAATATGGAACTATTTTGTAGTCCTTGAATAGCAAGCCTTTCTTATGTATCTGAGAAAGTGCCCACCATAAAGATTCAATATAATCATTTGTGCAAGTCATATAAGGATGATCTAAGGAAACCCAATAGCCAATTCGCTCTGTTAACTCATCCCATTCCTTCTTATATTGAAAAACACTTTTTTTGCATTCCTCTACAAATTTCTGAACTCCATATTTTTCGATTTCTTTCTTTCCATTTATGCCTAAATTTCTCTCAACCTCTAATTCAACAGGAAGACCGTGAGTATCCCATCCAGCAATACGAGGAACATAATAACCTTCAAGAGTTTTGAATCGACAAACTATATCCTTAAAAATTCTTGCCAATACATGATGAATGCCTGGTTTACCGTTAGCAGTTGGCGGTCCTTCATAAAAGATAAATCTTTCTGAACCCTTTCTCTGTTCAACTGATTTTTCAAAAATTTTTGAATCCTTCCAAAATTTTAAAATATCTTCTTCAATTGCAGGCCAACTCTTGTCTAATTCGACTTTTTTAAACACTTTTTAACACCTCTTTAAGAATATAATTACGATTTTTCAACCAACATAAATAAAATTAAAAAAATTTTAATAATTAACTCTAAAAATATATTTTACCATTTTAACAAATTTAAATTTTAACAAATAGAGTTTCTCTTTACATAATTTAAACGATTTTAGTTTTATTAAATTAGAAATAAATAATCAATTTTGTAAATTGAAATATTTTTGCAAGTAAACCAACGTAACAGATTAATTATTAGAAGAACTATTCTTGCCTACAATATAGCTCCAGATAAGATCATCTATATCTCCCGAGAGCACTCCCCATACATCTGCTGATTCATAGCCTGTTCTTAGGTCTTTAACAAGTGTATATGGTTCAAGAACATATGATCTTATCTGGTTCCCCCATTCTGCTGAAACATCATTTAATTTCAATTCTTTAATTTCTTTTACTTTTTCTTCTTCCATTTTAGTGCTGAGCTTTGAATATAAAATCCTTAAAGCCTCTTCTTTATTTGCAAATTGCGATCTTTCAGACTGACATACCGCTGTAATACCTGTTGGAATATGAACCACTCTTACAGCTGTATCATTTTTTTGAACATTTTGCCCTCCATGTCCCCCTGCATTAAAAGTATCTATTCGAAATTGTGCGGGAGAAATCTCCAGCTTAATATCAGGAATTATGGGTAAAACATCAACAAGAGCGAATGAGGTGTGTCTCCTTCTTTTTGCATCAAAAGGAGAAATTCTTACAAGCCTATGAACGCCCTTTTCACTTTTTAAGAAACCATAAGCATAATCACCTAAAACCTGAATAGTTGCACTTTTAATACCTGCAGTAGAGCCAAATGATTCACTTAAAATATTAACTTTAAAGCCTTTCTTTTCGCAATAATTAATATACATCCTAAGGAGCATTTCTGCCCAATCAGAAGCATCTATCCCGCCAGCTCCACTTGAAATCATAATATAACAGGAATAGCTATCATATTTATCACATAGAAACGCCTTTATCTCGAAATCCTTTAAATCTTTATTGATTTCAGAGATAAGTTTTTCAATATCGTTCTTTAAAGATGAATCCTCAGGAAACTCCGCAATAAGTTCAATATGTGCCTCAAGTTCTGAGATTAAGTTTTCTAACTGAGATAAAGATGATTTAATCCTTCTCTTATTTTCAATTTCCTTGAGAATTGACTTGTCATCTTTACCTGACCCCTCCCAAAATGAAGAGTCGGCAATTTTGTTCTCTAAGTTTGCTAAATCTTTGAAAAAATTACTTTTTTCAAAGAAACTCCTTAATTTTAAAAAGTCTCTCTTTAAAAGAAATCAAAATATCCTTATAATCCTTAAATTCTTCCATGTTTAATTATAGTCCCTTTCCACAACATTTTTTGAATTTCTTGCCACTACCACATGGACAAGGATCGTTACGCCCAATTTTTTTCTTTACATTATTGTTAACATTTGCTGAAGTGGCTGGTCTATTAATTTCAAGTTTTGGTTTACTCCCACTACTTTTGGTATTGGAAGCAACTTTTTTTTCTGTATTCATAGAAGTAGATTCATCTTTTTGAATCCTGACCTTGAAGAGGAGACTAATAGTCTCTTCCTTAACAGAAGCAAGCATATCTTCAAACATTTGAAAACCTTCTATCTGATATTGCACAAGAGGATCCTGCTGCCCATAACCACGCAGCCCTATACCTTCTTTAAGATGATCCATGTTATAGAGATGGTCTTTCCACTTACTATCAACTATATAAAGAAGAATGTGCCTCTCAATTTCCCTCATATTTTCGGAACCAATTGAGTTTTCTTTTTCTTCATAAGCTGATTTAAGCTTCTCAAATATTATTTTATCAAGTTCTTTAAAACCAACTTCATTTTGATCCTTAAACCGTATATTAAGCCCTGTTATTTCGTATATACCTTTATTCACTTCATCTAAATTAACTTCAAACCTATTTTCAGAATTTAACCCCCTATGAGCAATTCCAGAAGAAACCTCCATAAGCATATCCATTATGTGATCTTTTATATCGTTACTCTCAAGAACTTTTTTTCTTTCATTGTAAATAATCTCTCTTTGTTTATTCAGTACATTATCGTATTCAAGCAGAGTTTTTCTTATATCAAAGTTATAGTTTTCTACGCGCTTTTGAGCATTTTCTATAGCTCGAGTGAGTAAACTACTTTCAAGAGGCATATTCTCGTCAATATTTAAAGATTCAAAAATCCTCTCGATTCTTTCGCCACCAAAAATTCTTAATAGTTCATCCTCTAAAGATAAATAAAATCTTGATTGACCAGGATCTCCCTGTCTGCCTGACCTTCCTCTAAGCTGATTGTCAATTCTTCTTGATTCGTGCCTTTCAGTACCAATTACATAAAGTCCACCAAGGTCTGTTACGGAATTGCCCAAAACAATATCTACTCCTCTACCTGCCATATTTGTTGCTATTGTTACAGCTCCTCTTTCTCCTGCTTTCTTTATTATTTCTGCTTCTCTTTCATGATATTTTGCATTCAATACTTCATGAGTTATTCCCTCTTTTTTAAGCATTTTTGAGATTCTTTCAGATTTTTCAATTGATCTTGTCCCGACTAATACTGGCTGTCCCCTTTTATGTGAATCAACTATATCGTCTACAATCTTCCTAAACTTAACATTTTCAGTTTTATAGACAATATCCGGAAGGTCTTTCCTTACTACTGGCTTATTTGTTGGTATCACTATGACTTCTAAGCCATAGATCTCTCTAAATTCATTTTCTTCAGTCTTTGCTGTCCCAGTCATACCGGCAAGCTTTTTATACATTCTAAAGAAATTCTGAAATGTTATAGTAGCTAAAGTTTGGTTCTCCTCTTTTACCCTTAAGCCTTCTTTGGCTTCAATTGCCTGGTGAAGACCATCGGAATATCTTCTGCCAAAAAGGAGTCTACCCGTAAACTCATCAACTATTACTATTTCTCCATCTTTGGCTATATAATCCACTTCATTTTTGAAACAATGCCTTGCACGAAGTGCTTGATTTAAATGCCTTAATATATCAACATTTTCGCTTGCATAGAGATTTGGTATTGAAAGAATTGCTTCTAATTTGTGGATGCCTGGTTCAAGAATTGTTACTGATTTTGTCTTTTCATCAACCGTAAAATCTTCATTTATAATTAAGTTTCTAACAGCTTTGTCAGCTTTATAGTAAAGGTCTGTTGCTCTTTCTGCTGGACCAGATATTATTAGAGGGGTTCTTGCTTCATCAATTAATATGGAATCAACTTCATCAACAATTGCATAGTTCAATTCTTTTTGAACACAATAATCAAGAGAATGAGCCATATTATCTCTTAAATAATCAAAACCGACTTCGCTATTTGTGCAATACATTACGTCAGAATTGTATGCTTTCTTTCGCTCAGGAAAATCCATATCATGTAAAACATATGACACTGATAAGCCCAAGAAATTATATATAGAACCCATCCATTCGGCATCACGTTTTACAAGGTATTCGTTTACTGTTACTATATGAGTAGTTTTTTTAGATAGCGATTCGAGATATGCCGGAAGAGTAGCAACGAGAGTTTTACCCTCACCGGTTTTCATTTCTGCAATTTTACCTAAAAATAGTGCAATTCCACCAAAGAGCTGAACATCGAAATGTCTTAGTCCTAAAGTCCTTTTTGATGCTTCTCTAACAACAGAAAAAGCTTCTGGTAAGAGCTCTTCTAAGCTTTCACCTCTATCAAATCTATTCTTAAATTCACCCGTCTTAGAGCGAAGCTCTTCATCGCTAAGACCGATTACATCTTCCTCTAATGCATTTATTTTCTGAACTAAAGGAAGATATTTCCTTTTAAATTTTTCAGTTGTATCAAATAAACTTATTTTCATATCTATAAATTATACCACTAACATGCTGTCTCATTTAATTTTCTTTTTAAATTTATTATCGTTACTTCATCAAAAAATCTATGCATAAGTTGTTAACATCTCCATTTTATCAGATTCTTTAGAGATTAAAATAACTTTTCTTTTATTTTTATTTATTTGAAATTGCTTTAATTTTCTTCGAGAAAATTCTTCGCTTACGCTTAGAATGACACCATCGCCCTCACTCTGAGGAGCATCTTTCCAGCGAATGAAGGGTCTACTTCTTTGATGCGTAAAACGAGGAGATTCTTAAGGACTTGTGCGTAAATACCGCACTTTCAGAATGACGGTAGGGGATCATCCTTAGGGAGTGTGTCTTTAGTAAGAGTGCGTAAATACCGTACATTGGGAATAACAATGCAAGTGTCATTCTTGGCGATTGCGGGAATCCAACCACCCACGTCACCCTGAGGAGCGTCTTCTCAGCGACAAAGGGTCTCCAACCCTCCCCCGTCTTCCTGAGGGAGCGTATTTTGCTACCGAAGGAACTCCTCTTTTTGTATTTGTACTTCGTAAAGTTTTTGGTTGAAGCAAATCGACTAATTGAGAAATAGGTTGCATTCCCTTATACTTATATTTAAATAAATGAAACATAATGGAAAATATTCTTTAAAAGAATTAGAAGAAATAGAAAAAAAGGTTTTAAAATATGGTGAAAAAATATGTAAAGAATTTTCCATCGATTCCAAATTGTTAATATTTCTAAGAAATGGAAAAAAACTTCGTTCCAAGCTTTTAATTCTTTCCGGTAACATTAAAAGCAAAAAGAAAAGAATAGATATTTGCACCCTTATAGAACTCCTTCATGTCGCTTCATTGGTTCATGATGATATAATAGATGGAAACTCTTTGAGAAGAGGATTTCCAACAATTAATTCATTAATTAATGAAAAATATGCAGTTAGTGTAGGATATGCTTTCTTTTCATACATATTTATGGAACTATTAAACCAAGATGAACAAATTCTTTTATCCTTCTTTGAAACAATTAAAGAGATGTGTATGGGAGAAATATTAGAGATTAAAAGTACATTCAATAGATCAAGGAATGTAGAAAATTATATAAAAGTTATCAGTTTAAAAACAGGGAGTCTTTTTGCGTTAAGTTGCTCTATAAATGAGAAGAAGAATAATAATAATGAAAATCTGAAAAATTTTGGTAAAAACTTTGGTATTGCTTTTCAAATACTTGATGATTTAGCAGACATAACAGAAGATGAAAATAAATTAGGAAAAGAAACTTTAAAAGATTTAAAGAGCGGAGTATACACTCTTCCAGTTATCTATCACTTTTCTAATACAGATAAAACAAATGAATTCTTTTCAGAAGAGTCAATAGATAAAAGCAAAGATAAAGCTATTAAATATCTTCGAATGGCAAAAAAAGATGTAAAAAATAAAGAATTATTAAACGAATTAGAAATACTCGAAAAGAGTATTAACGATATCTCTTTGAGTAATAATATTCACTTTTCTCGGAAAACCGCGGAATAACTCCTAAAACTTTTAAATTACAGAGCCTTTTTATGTCTTCTTCGCTTTTTATTGTATCATCAAGATATTCTAAGATAAAAGCAACCAATACCCCAACAAATATTCCTAAAACTAAAGCTATAGAATATGTAAGAGGCTTCTTTATATTGTCTGGTTTATCCGGTAATGTTCCTTCTTGATAGATTTTAACAGTTGGAAGCAACTGAGATTCATATAATTTCCTCTCCTGATATTGACTATATAGCATTCCTCTGAGCTCTAACTTTGAAGAAAGTTCACTTTTTTTAAGTTCTAATTCTGGTTTAGCAATGTTAATATCGCTTATTTGGTTGCTTAAATCTTCAATTTCTTTATCGAGCTGTTCAATTTGAGCTTCGAGTTTTTTTGTGGATGCTTCTATGTTGGATTCAAATAGCTCTGATAGTTGCGTCACAAAAACTTCTGATACAGTATCAACAACCTTTTTGGCATACATTGCACTTTCATGAACAAAGTTAATTTTGAGCAGTAATGTATTTCTAATTGTTTCAACTGTAAGATTTTCTTTTAGCTCTTCAACACTAATTTTTGGCCAAATAATTCTTTCTGAAACCGCTTTTAAAACTGGCTCTCCTTTGATCATTTCTGCATAAGTCTGTGTCCATCGCTCACTTAAAGTATAATCAGGATAAGGGAGAGGTTCCCTTGATGAAGTAGAAGGTGCCTGAACAAGTAAAGTGGCAGTAGATTTATATAAAGGTGTTAATTGGCTTAAATATAGGTAGCTACCGAGAATTGAAATAATGACTATTAAAATAATAAGCCATATTCTTCTTCTGATTGTTCTCCAAATATCGCTTAAACTTATTTCTCCTTCTAAATGTTCTTGATCATCCATTTTTATACAACCCTTCCTAATCTATTAATTCATCATATTATCACTTATAATTTACCTTATTAAATTCTAATATATTATAATCCATTTATAAAATAATTTCTGCTTTATTATGAAATATTCACAACAATCACAGGAAGGTCGAGTTTTATAGTGAGCCAACTGCCTGAGGCAGTAAGGTTATTTGCTCCAAAATTTAAAGGTACTGAAGCAGTAAAGGCACCATTTTTAAGAACTGTACTACTTGCACAACCATTGCTTGCATTAAAGAGAGTCCCTTTAATTTCCCCAGGAAGATTTAAATTCACTTTACCTGAAATCGTAGCAACCATATTTATTGGATCAATTGTAAGACTTAGTCGCTCCAATACAAAATTATTTGCAAAAGAAGGTGAATTAACAGAAACTTTTCTTTTGAATTCACTTCCTTTGAATAGAACAGTAAAGTTACTTCCTGCTCCACTACTAAAAATATCTGATGCATTTTTAGACAGTTTATTTTCATTAAGATAAATTTCTAATCCTTTTGCTTCTCCGTAAATTCCTAAGGAAACTGGAGAAGAGGTAAGTGAAGCTACGAAATAAGCAGAGTAATATGATTTATGCTCATTCGCATTATTAACAGTATCATTTTCTACAATATTGGGAAGAACTTTATCTTTAAGTTCTTCTGGTAAAGATGGTATTTTCCTGCCCTTTTCGGTTAAATAATTAGATAAGGTTGAATAATATTTATTCCACGGAAAAATTTTAAATCTTATTAATGTTGTATTTTCTGATTCTGCAATATTTTCACGTTTAAAATAAT
>JBPOJC010000017.1:0-23148 GCA_052034135.1 Caldisericota bacterium
AATTTATATGAACTTTACCATCCTCTATTTCATAAAGAGGCCAAAAATTAGTTTCAACAGCAAGACGGGAGTATTTCATCGTAAGAGACGGGTCAAAAGACCAATTTGTTGTGCATGGTTGTAATACCGCGAGAAATGAAGGTCCATCAGCATTAAAACCTTTTTCTGCCTTTTTATAAAGGTCTAATGTTTGATGAACCGCAGCTTGTGCAGTATAGGGAATTCTGTGTGCTGCTGCAATTTCTACAATGTTCTTTCTCCATTGAGTTTTCCCAATACTTTTACTCCCTGCTGGGACAGTTGTAGTTGATGCTCCATAAGGAGTTGCACTACTTCTTTGATTGCCAGTATTCATATAACCTTCATTGTCATAGACAATGTACATAAATTTATGTCCTCTCTCTAATGCACCAGATAAAGCCTGAAGGCCAATATCATAAGTTCCTCCGTCACCTCCAATTGCAAGAATATTTACCTCTTTATCAGTTATACCTTTCTTCTTTAAGGCTTTGTAAGCAGTTTCAATTCCTGCAGCAACTGCAGCTGAATTTTCAAATGTAAGGTGCATCCAAGGAGTATCCCATGAGGTATAAGGATAAATCGTGGTTACTACTTCGAGGCATCCAGTGCTATTTGCAATTATTACTGGCTTGTGAGATGCAGAAAGAATTGTTCTGATAACTGGAGCTATTCCACAACCAGCACACATTCTGTGACCTGAGACAAGAAGATTACGCTTAGAAACAATATCATTTAATGTTGGCATTTTTCTACCCCCTTAAGCCTAAATATCTTTGTAAATTTGAATCTAATTTACCTTCCAAAAGTTCGTTGAAAGCAATTCTTATTTCGCTCTTAAATATATCTCTTCCTCCAAGACCATAAATGTAACTTTGAATCGCTGGTTTCTTCTGAAGGTCATATAGCGCATTCCTTATTTCCGAATAAAGAGGTGCATAAGCTCCAAAAGCAATAGATCTATCAAAGACACCTATCGATAATGCATTCTTTAAAGCTTCCCTCATTTCAGCGTAAGGGAATGGTCTAAAAAGAATTGGTTTTATCATTCCAACTTTTTTCCCTTCATCTCTCATCTCATCAACCACATCTTTAACTGTACCCGCTGTTGAATTAAGAGCTACTACGATTGCTTCGGCGTCAGAAGTTTTATATTCTTCGAAATATGGATAACTTCGATCGGTTATCTTGGAAAGCTCTTTTCCTATTTCTAAATAAACTGATTTAGCAGAATAAGTTGCATCTTCCTGCTGTTTTTTGATTTCAAAGTAGAAATCAGGTAAAGCAACTGGACCAACAGTAAATGGATTGTCTACATCTAAAAGATATCTTTTAGGTTTTCTTTCTCCAATAAACTTCTTAACTATTCCATCATCATAAATACGAACAGGTTCTACTGCATGACTTGTTATAAAACCATCTTGATTAACCATTACAGGCAAAAGCACTCTTTCATCCTCAGCTAAACGTAGCGCTAATAGCATATGCTCATAAACTTCCTGAGCATTTTCGCAAAATATTTGTATCCAGCCAATAGTTAAAACTCCCATAACATCAGAATGGTCACAATGAATATTAAGAGGAGCGGATAGTGCTCTATTAACAAGCGGCATTACGATCGGTAAGCGTAAGCCAGGAGTAGCAGCAACAATTTCCCACATAAGAGCTAACCCTTGTGAAGAAGTTGCACACATTGCTCTTGCTCCTGCAGCAGAAGCTCCTACTGCTGCAGACATTGCAGAGTGTTCGGATTCAACAGGAATTGTCTCTGTGTCGACTAAACCATTTGCAACAAATTCAGCAAAATGCTCAACTATAGGAGTTTGGGGAGTAATCGGATAGGCAATAACAACATCTGGATTTATCTGTCTCATTGCTTCGGCAGCAGCTTGAGCACCGGTTATCGGTTTTAAAGTACTCATTTCTATATTTCCTCCCTTTCCATCTTAATTGCCCCTGTAGGACACTCCACTTCGCATATACCACAACCTTTGCAATAATCAAAATCAGTTTCGCTTCTAACTAAACCCTTGTATACTTTTCCGCCTTTTCCTTGAACTCCTTCTTGACACTCAGTTACAGGTATTGCCATATCTGGACAAAAAACAACACATATCATGCAATGAGTACATTTTGAAGGGTCAAAAACTGGTTTTAGAACCCTCCAACCACCTGTTTTGTATTCAAGTGATGAACCCGGGGGAAGAATTGTACCTATTTCAAGCTCTTTGTAACCTTTTTTATCACTCATTTTATCACCTCATTATATGCTTTTTTCAAGCCTTCTAAATTTTTCAAAACCTTCTCTTCGCCAAGCTTTGCAATAAAATAATCTCTAATTACACTTTCAACTGATTCAAGTTTTACAATATTAGAAACCTTTACTAAAGCTCCGAGCATTGGAACATTAGGAGCATCGATGCCAATTGTGTTAAGAGCTATCTCTGTAGCATCAATAGTATAAATTTTACCTTTAAAATCAGTCAATTTTTGAATTTCCTGTAGTGAGTTTTTTGTATTAAAGATTAGTATACCTTCATCAGATAATCCGCTTGCAACTGAAACAGATTTTGCAATTCCAACATCGAAGACTAAAACTGCATCTGGGTAAAGTATTGGTTCATGTGTTCGCAAAGTTTTATTTGATATTCTTGTATATGAAACTGTGGGAGCACCTCGCCTTTCAGAACCATATTCTGGAAAAGCTTGAACCCAGTTACCTTCTTTGAATGCAGCTTCTGCAAGAATTTGTGAGCCTGTCTTCGCTCCTTGCCCAGCTCTTGCATGCATTCTTACCTCATAAACATCTTTCATAATCTAAATCCTCCTTTACTTTCCGCCAATTACTACATTTTCAATTTTTATATGAGGAGAACCATGAGAAACAGGGAGTGGCATCTGTCCTCCTTTTCCACATCCTCCTCCAGAATCAATAATTGAAAAATCATTTCCAATCATCGATATATTTGATAAAGTATCAAAAACATTTCCCGACAAGTTTACATTTTTTACGAGTTCAGCAATTTTTCCATCTCTAATCATATAACCTTCTCCAGCGCCAAATGTAAACATTTCTCCATTTGTTTGACCACCATAAGCTTTTTTTGCATAAACACCCAATTTAATGCCAGAAATAAGTTCATCAAAACTACTTTCACCATTCTCAATGCATGTTGTTCTCATTCTGCATATTGGAGGAAACTTATAATTTACTGCTCTTGCATTACCAGTTGGTTTTTCATTCATTCTATATGCGCTTTCCCTTGAATGAAGCCTGCCTGTGAGAAGTCCATTTTTAATAAGATAGGTCTTTTCAGTGCTTGTTCCTTCGTCATCATATTTTAAGTATCCTCTTTTACCTTCAATTAGTCCTGAATCAAAAACATTCAAAATATCTCTGCCAAATCTTCTTCCAAGAATCATAACTTTTTTTAAGTTTTCATCTTCATAAATGCTATCTGCTTCAGATAAGTGACCAAATGCTTCATGAATAAAAACACCAGCTAAAATTGGATCAACAATAACAGTATAGTTTCCTCCAGTTACGGTTTCGGCATTAAGAAGAGCTATTACAGTTTTGCATATATTTTCAACTTCTGCTTCTTTATTCAAAACACAGCCAAAGTCATTTGATGAACCGAAACCAAGGTGCGAAACTTCAGTTTCAGAGCCTCTAACTGCAATTGCTGAAATATTCCCACCAATATCAACCTTTTCTTGTTCAATATATGATCCATCTGAGTTTAAAAAATAAAGCTTTGTATAATTATCAGAATACCGAACACTCGAACTTGTTATTTCGCTCGAAAAGGAAAGAATAATTTTATTATATTTCTCAAGGATTTCCTTTTTTTCTTCTATGGAATGGCCTCTTGGATCGTTAATTAAATTAGCACTTACAATATCGTTTACCTGATTAATAGGAGAGAGAGAAGTTTTCTCTTTTCTTTCGCTTGCAACAAGATCTGCTATATGTACTGCTGTTTGGGCTGCAGATTTAAGGTTGTCAATACTATTAAAAGAAACGAAACCCCAACCACCGTTGACAAGGGCTCTAACACATCCACCATAATTATGGCTCTCGCTCAAAACATCAAGATATTTACCTTGAAATACAATGTCAGTAATAAAAGTATCTTCAATTCTTACTTCAATGTATTGAGCATCTAATTCTTGAATGGCTTCTTCTATTAAAGCCTTCATGTTGCACACCTTCTTTCAAAATTAATTAATTGCATCTTTATATATGAAGTGCCGGAATACTCGCCAATTTCACCATTGCTCTTTATAACTCTGTGACAGGGAATAAATATTGGAAGATTATTCTTAGACATTACATTCCCAACAAAGCGTGCGCCATTTTTCAAACCTGATAATTCCGAAAGATCACTATAAGAAACGGTAGTTCCAAATGAAACATTATCAAGAAGAACTTGAACCACCTTAATAGTAGGTAAAGTATTAAAAAAAGATTTTAAAGGTGTTTTAAAAACTTTGAGATCACCTTTAAAATAGCTTCTAAGCTCATCTATAGCACTTTCTACTATTTTATTTTTTCTGTTTATTATTTCATATTGCGAAAAATATTTTGTTATTTGATCAATTATATTTTTTGAAACTTTTTCAAATTCGACAAATAAAAGATATCTATCGTCTGCATATAGGTTTATTTTCCCGATAATTGTTGAAATACTACTCTTGTATATCTTCAATTTCGCTCAAGCCTTTTTCTGTAATTCTTACCATTGCTCCTCTGCCATAATCAGTGCTCATAATAGCAATTAGCCCCATATCTTTTAAAAACCTCAATGTTACTTTAAGAGTATCGCTATCTATATCAAAATGTTCTATTAGCTCGCTACCTCGAATATTTTTTATTGGGCTTTCTTTATATACATTCCTTAAATATTTTAATATGCCGAGCTGCAATTCTTTGCTTGCTATCATTTCCTCAGTGCTTAATATCAATCTAAGCTAATTCAACTTTATTTGCCTTCAAGCATTTTGTGCAAACACTAATAGTTTTTACTGAGCCATTAATCTTTGCCCGAACCTTTTGTAAATTTGGAAGAGTCCTTCTTTTTGTTCTTACATGTGAATGACTTACATTGCAGCCAACTAATGGCCCTTTTCCGCAAATTTCACATTTTCTTGACATATTATAATTACCTCTTTTTTTAACTAAATTTAACCTTTTAAAGAAAATTATAAATTAGCATTAGAATTGTGTCAAACTAATAAATAATAAATAAATAGAAAGCTAAATTTTGTAGTCAATTAATTTTTAACTACTCACCGATAGAAAGATGAGAATTAACTGGTAGAGATAGGTCATTACCACCAACTCTCTTGAATTTTAATAAACCTGCGTATCCGATCATTCCTGCATTATCGGTACAGAGAAATTTGCTTGGAAAAAATATATTTGCTTCATTCTTAAATTTTTCCTTTAACATTAATCTGAGCCTTTCGTTTGCAGCAACTCCACCAGAGATTGCAATTTTATTGATGTTATAATCTTTTATAATTTTTTCTACAACCAATACAATTTGATTAAATAATGCTTCCTGAAAAGATGCAGCTAAATCAGCTTTTATTAAATCCAAATCTTTCTCGTTAAAACTTTTTATTAAATTCGAAACATAAGTTTTAATACCTGAGAAGCTAACATAATATTCACCTTTTTTTATCTTCGGTACAGAAAATTTAAAAGCATCACTTTTCCCGCTTCTGCTTAATTCTTCAATTTTTGCTCCTGCTGGATAATCAATACCTATTAATTTCCCAAACTTATCAAGAGCTTCACCGCATGCATCATCGACTGTTCCTCCAACTTTTTTATATTCTCCTTTCTTGTAGACTATAATAAACTCAGTATGCCCCCCTGAGACGATAACGCCAAGATAAGGAAAATTTAGCTCTTTGTTTTCAATTAAAGGTGAAAGCAAATGTCCTTCAAGATGATTTACTCCAACAAAAGGAATCCTTAAAGCAAAAGAAAGAGCTTTAGTAAAATCTACTCCAACAAGAAGAGAACTCACTAATCCAGGACCATATGTAACAGATAATAGGGATATATCTTTTAGGTTTAAGTTGGCTTCTTTTAAGGAACAATCCGCAACATAAGGGAGAAGTTCTAAATGTTTTCTACCTGCAATCTCGGGGACTATTCCACCATATTTTGCATGAAAGACATTTTGTTGCGATAGAACATTGGATATAATTTTCCCTTTCTCGTTTAGCACGCTTGCTCCGGTATCATCACATGAAGTTTCTATTCCGAGTACAAAAAATGGATCATTCATAATTAGTCTAATTCTTTAATCATTTCATAAGCATCTTCAAAATTATCAATATAATAATTCTTCTTAATGCTTGTAACTCTAAAGCCTTTACGAATATATAAATTTATCGCTTCTTTGTTTGAAACTCTAACTTCAAGAACAATTCTTTTGGCATTTTTGTTCTTTGCAAAAGATACAGAAAAATCAATGAGCATTGATCCAAGCCCTATTTTTCTGTAATTTGGAGAAACGGCTATATTTGTTATATGAGCTTCCTCAAAAACTATCCACATTCCAAGAAAACTAACTATTTTCCCATCAAGCAAGCAGACAAAATAATGGGCAAATTTATTTCCTTTTAATTCTTTAACAAATTCCAATTTATCCCAGGGATGGGCATAACTTTCTTTCTCAATTTCATAGACTTTATCTAAATCTTTAATAGCCATCTTTCTTATAAGTAAGTGCTCATTATCTTTTTGAACCAAATAGACTTTCCTCGCTCCTCATATATATTGGACTAATTTCATCGATAGTTTTAACTTTATTGAATTCAAAACTCAATATTGGTTGTGGCTCAATAAGTTCAATAGAATAATTATCAGATATAGAAGGCGAATCAGTAAAACAAATAGTTTTATTATACATCTCTGAAAGGTTGTTAACTGAAATTATCTCCTCTTTAATCTTCACAAAACCTTTAAAATAACCTACATAGCAATCTTTTTTTGATGCAGAGATAACTATTGCACAGTCACCTTTAAAATCAACGCATCTTCTTAAAAATGAAAAGCTATCAACTAAAAAAACTTCAAGTTCAAAAACATAAAATAAAGCCTTTGCTATGATAATTCCGGATCTTATTCCAGTAAAATAACCTGGCCCATTTACAACAATTATTTCATTTATTAAATTTGGAACAATCTTAAATTTCTTCAACATAAGATCAATATCGTAAACAAACGTATTATCGCTCTTAAAATCGAGAATGCTATATTTTGTAAATAAAACATCGTTATTTTTATATAATGATACAAAAGTCTTTCTAAGAGCCGTTTCTAAAAATATTCCTATTTTATTCATACTTAATTTTAAACCAGAAAATAATTATATTCATAAATGATATTTTTATTTAGGCAAATCGCCAAAGTTTTAGTAATACTTACTACTACATTACTTTGTTTTATAGATTCTTACAATTCTTAAATATTCAGATACTATCTCAAAATTAATTATATAATCAAAATACTCTTTAATGGCATTAAATTTATTACCCCATTCAATAAATTTAATACCCGGAAGATCAATAATATCAGAAAAACCTATATCTAAAAGCTGAGATTCTTCTGATAATCTATAAAAATCGAAGTGATACAGAGATTTTTCTCCGCTATAATCTTTTAGAATAACAAAGGTAGGACTTATTATTTCAGAGTCAACGTTTAGAGCTTTTCCTGCTCCCTTAACAAAGGTAGTTTTTCCAGAACCGAGCTCGCCTTCCAGAGAAACTACCTCATCATCTGTTAAGGTTTTAGTAAAAAACTTACCCAGAAGAATCATATCTTCTGGTTTGTAAACATAAATTTCGCTTAAACCTTCCATAAATTAATTCTTTACACTCACAAACTTTTCACAAAAATTATAAATTATAGGAAAGTATCCTCTAAAAAACATTTACCCACAATAAGATTCTGGATTCCCGCAATCGCTCGGAATGACATCTTTTTTTCATCACTTTTTTTCATCATTCCCGTGCTTTCTCTTCGTCATTCCCATGCAAATGGGAATCCAGATATATTTTAACTTTTTGCACTTTATTCTTTATGGTTAAATTAAAACCAAACCATTGCAAGATTGTAACTTATCTTAAATCTATTGAGGGTAAGTAATTATTGCTTCCCAAAGTTTTGGATCCCAGTCAACTTTAGCACCCATAGCCTCTGAAATAAATCTCAAAGGAACAAGTGTTCTACCGCTTACAATCTCAGGCTCTGCTAAGAGTGTTACAACTCTTTTTCTTCCAGAAGCATCTGTTACTTCAGCATTTTTCTTGCCAATCCATAGATCAATCTGAATGCCTCTAAAACTATATGAAACCTTTCTTGTCGCCTCTTCCCACTTAACTTCGGCACCCAAAGATTCAGCAATAAATCTAAATGGAACCATGGTATATTGATTATATTTAAGATAAGGTTTTACATCCAAATTTACTGGATTTCCATTAGTATACGCAATTGCATTACCAATTCTTAATCGAATAACTATTTTCAGTATATAAGTTACTAATACATTTGTTGTATTACCAACCTTATCAGTTGCAGTTACTGATAAGAAATTATCACCTGCAACACTCCTTACTCCTACAATTTTATCAAAATCACCAAGAGAATTGACTGGTATGATTGTTGTAAAACCTGCTACTGTATTAGAAGTTACAGTTATATACTCCACTCCTATCTCGGTACTACCCTTTATTCTTACATTTGCAAAAAGTGCTGTACCAGTTTCAGTTGTCCCAAAGAATATATCTTCCACAAGTTCAAAAGTAGATGGGCTTGTAACTATAAGTATTGGAGGGTTAGTTTTAAGTATTACTTTCTTATATATAGAAGTGGAATTACCTGCTTCATCTACTGCTCTAATAGAAATTAGATTTTCACCCTGTTTTAGAGTAAGTTGTGTAGTAAAAGCATTATTGATCAAACTAATATTAACATCATTTAATGTTAGAGATACATTTGCTATATCTGTTACTTTAATTGAAAGAACGAGTATATCATTTTTAGTATATAGCTCATCTGGAATATTTGTAATGATCTCTGGTGGTGTTCCATCATATTTGAAAGTAAAAGACTTTACAGAGGATTCACTACCAAGAAGAGATACAGCTCTAAATGAAATTGTATGTACTCCAGCCATATCAAGACTTATTGGTGCAGTATATTCTTTTTCAGCAGAAAAATCGATACTGTAATATATTTTAGCATTAATGTTTGTTATAAATATAAGTGTAGGTGGAGTTATATACCATTCATTTAAACCATTAGGAGAAATTGGATCAAGAATATAATTTACCACAAGAGGTGGCTCAATTATATAAGGTTCTGAAATTACAGGATAAGGTTCTTTGGAAGTGAAAACAGTTACTCTATACTCACTACCTTCTTTTGATGGATTTAAAATTCCTGCTTGTTTTAATATTGTTATATTAACAGTCGAATTTTCAGCAATAAATGTTGTCACTGGAATTTTAAGAGTGTTATTAGAAACAGAAATTAATCCTCCAATTAAGATATTGTTAACAGAAACAAATGAACCATTTATAGATGATGGGATAGATGCATCTGGAATAATAATGAATATAAAGTCCCCAGCTATTAAGGCTCCATAAGGTCCAACAGTAAAAGTTATTGTATACTCTGAAGGTGAAGAAACAAGTGGGGGTTTAACGCTCACTTTAACATCTTTAATAATAGAGGTCTGAACTATTTCAAAAAGTTCTGAATTTACAATAACTTGCTCCCGAGAAGTATAAGCTTTTATAGAATATTTACCAGGATAAAGAGGATTAACCAATCCTGCATCAATCTTAAATAATATATTCACGGATGTTTCTGCTTTTACAAGTGTATTTACTTTTATGGTCACCGACTTACCAGAAATTACAGGATCTTCTGTTAAGGGAATGCCATTAAAATAAACAAATTCCTTAGATATTTTATCTGGAACGCCTATCTCGTAATCAAATATTATTAATATTTCATCACCAGAAGTTAGTTCGCCTCTAAGGCCTGTATTAAATTGAATCAAATATTCAGCCTTAGTACCCGCTATTATTGGTTTTGGCTGACACTTAAGGTTGGTTATAGAGGAAATATCAATTCTATAGGGGAGAGACTCAGATAGTGAGGTTTGAACTGATGTAGAAACTTTAAGTGTATAATTGCCAACAGTTTCTGGGTTATAAATACCTATAATTGACAAAGTTACACTTTCTCCTGGACCTATATTAACTGGAGAAATAATAATAATATTTAGTTTATTTATGTCAATAATTGGTGGTTTTGTAACCTGAACATCATTAACTCTCATATTCTGTTCCGGGATAGACTGCGGTATTTTTGTACCTTCTGGCAAGTAAATACTTATAAAATCCCTTCCGCTTATTAAGCTTCCATCAATACCAACAATAAATTTAATTGTATAAGTTGCCATCACCCCAGTTATTGCAGGACTTACTGTAACTTCTGGAGAGCTTACTGCGCCGGGGGGAGCTATATTTATTAATTGTGAAACTGATCCAAAAAGAGGATTTGTTGCGAATATAGTGTAAGTTCCTTCGCTTTTATCCATATAAAAGAATGTTGCAGAATTTTCTCCTTTTGGAATAACAATCCTATCTATGACTTCCCAGTCAGTTGCACTTTTTGAAAAAGAGCCTGTTTTGGATGTAGTTGAGAGAATAACCAATATATCCGTTGCTGCGCTAAATAGATTTCCAAATGAATCAACCAATGATACTTTTATTTCTTCTGAAACTACTGAAGCCCTGACTGAGCGTGGCGGAGTCGAAAATTGTAGAGTCTTTCGATTGCCTCTAATAGAAATAGGCAAAATTGCTGAATTATATTCACTCGATACTGCAATAATTGTTATATTTGAAGGCTCTAAATCAGCCACATAGAAAGGAAGTGTTTCAGAAAAATTTATAGAGACTTTCAATGTAATTGAATTTGATTTGGTCCACTCTATTCCATCAAGAGAAAATCTCGTTGTATTGGACGAAGATGAAACAGTAATACTGATCTCTTCTGAAGTAGGTATAACGTTTTTGTTAACATCTATTAAACTTACCGTCAACGGACCAATTGGCACTGAGGGCTCAAAAGAAGTTTGAAAGCTTTGCGGGTTAAATTGCAAGCTATTTACACCTGTTTTAACTATAGCCTGTGCCTCTGCCTCTCTTGCTATTCCAGATTGCGTTCCAATCAGCTTAATTACACAGGTGCCTTCCTTTAATCCAATAAATTCAGCTTCACTCAGTCCAACTTTACTAATTGTACCAATATTCGATGGAGTAATATACCAATCAAAAGATATATCGTCTATCCTTTCACCGTTAATATCATACCCTTCGCCGCTAAACCTAACAGATTTACCTTTTGGTATTGTAACAGATGAAGGAATTATGCTAACTTTATCGAGAGTTCCCACAACAACAATGCTCGCAGAAGCTGATATTACTTTTGATCCATACTCTGCAATAACAGAGATATTTCCACTTCCCATATTCCTAGCGTAAAATTCCGTTGTCTTTGATAATGTATCTGATAAAACTCCTACATTACCTGTAACACTCCATTTATAGGTAACACCATAATCCATTCTTTTACCATTTGCATCATAAGCTTGAGCACTAAATATTTGAGTCTTTCCTAATGATATTCTTGCTCCTGGAGGTAATATTTCAAGCCTACCAAAGTTTAGATCCGGACAAATATAATATGGATATGATTCTTGAGTAGCTCCGCCTGCTCCAACTCTAACTGTTAAAGTATAATTACCAGCTTGAGGATTCTGTAATCCAGCATCTTTTAGAAAATCAATTTTAACATAAGAATTAGCTTGAATATTAAAAGGAGGATAAACAGTTATTTCATATAAATAAACAGATGGTTCAGTGTTGGATTGAACATTTGAATTATCTTTTGTTGAAAAAAGAATATTTGAAGCGCTCATTATCGAAGGAATGAATGTTCCATTAGGAAATGTTATAACAAAGGAACTAATGTCAGCAGTTAAAGCTATTGGAGTATAAAATTCAATAGTATATCTTGACGAAGAATATGGAGTACAAGGATATACACCTACAACTGCTTTTGTTAACTTATCTGATGGAGTTATTTCATAAGGATCAGATTGGAGAGGATTTGTTAAACTGCCCTCTCTTAGTGTCCATAGCTTTAAAATATAATTTGTGCCGGCAGTAGTGGGGTTTTTAATATGAGCATCACTTGTAAAAACTACTGTAATTGAACTATTTCCTAAAATATATACTGGACTATAAATGGTAATTCTTCTATTCGAAGTATCTATAAAAGGAGCAATAGAACAAGTGGAACCATTTACTAAAACATATTGAGGTAAAATCGATGCAGGTAAAGTTGTGTCAAACGGAAACTCAAAAGTGATAGTATCGCCTATATTTAAATTTCCATAAGAACCAACAGTAAATCTCACAGTATACTGAACATCTGTTGCTCCTGCTAATGTTGGGAGAGGAGAAACAGTAGGTCTTGATATACCTACTGCAGAAATAGAATAACCAACTGATGCAATCTCAATAGGTTCTTTTGATGATGAACAATATAATCTATAATTTCCGGGAATAGAAGGATTTACAATACCTGCTCCCTGTGAAATATAAATATAAACATTAGTGTTACTGCCTATTGTTATTGTGTATGGAATAACAAATGAAATAGTAGTATCAATAATGGAAGGATTAAGAACACCTTTACTATTTACAAAGTCATCAGCCGTATTTATAGTTATGTATGCGCCGGAAATAAATGATGGAATGCGAGTTTCGGGTGGAAATTTAATAGATATTCTATCAACTCCAGAGGTTAATGTGCCAGCCGGTCCTGTCTTAAATGAAATATTTACTCCTGTTCCGCTACCTGCAGAATCATTTGTTAAGATAACTCCTATGGGTGGGTTACAACCAGCACCAATTCCTTTAATAACAGAGACTATATTATATATACCAGAAATTGATGAGGGCTCACTGTCGGTATAGATGTACAGGTAAAATGGCTGTGGTGAAACAGATATGGCGGGATTATCAACATTAGCAGATGGTAAAAACTCAATTTGAACAGCTGCATTATTGCTAACAGTTAAAGGCATAGATATTAATACTTCCTTTGAACCCATTGGAAATTGTGATGTTGCAGAATTAACAGGTGAAGGCGAAGTTGATGGTAAGCCATTTATAAGAATAGTGCCAATTGGAAAACTTGCAGGTAATAGTGATGAATATTCTGGAGAAAAGACAACATGAACTTTCTGTCCAGATGAGAGACCACCACTTGCACCAGTTACAAAAAGAATTGAATACCGTGCACCTTCTCCCGTATCTGAACAATAACCTGAATAATTCGGCTCAACAGTTACAGAAACATCATAAGCAACTGTCCCTATAAAGTAGGGACTGCTTGAAACAGGGGTTGGTTCTTTCGAAGTATAAACTGTAACTCTATAAGAACCAGCTACCTCTGGATTTCTAATGCCAGCACTTTCAAAAAATATAATCTTTAAATTCATGTTTTCAGCTACATTGAAACCAGTTGGTAACGTAACAACAACACGAGTTCCAGAAACATAAATAGAAGAAGGTTGTAATCCTGCATCATTTTGGAGTCTAACATTGCCGGTAGAAATAAATGAAGGAATTATAGTTCCTGATGGAAACTCGATAGTAACCGTATCTCCACTTCCCAGTCCCGAATCAACATCGCCTGTAGTAAATGATATTTCGTATCTGCTAACTACACCAACGCCAGGATTTGAAACAAGAGCACTTACATTATCAATAGTTGAAATAATTGTAAATAGGTCAGTTATTATTTTATTTGCATCTTTTTCTTTGTCAGTTTCTATTGTTAGACTATAATATGATGGAGTTTCGCTTACATCAGGATTTTTAATTCCTGCTTGCTTTAAAATTTTAACAGTTACTTCAGCATTGTTATCCAGAACAACCGGGGTAGGGAAAGTAATTTTTTGACCCGTAATTGTTGCAATTTCTGAAGTTGCAAAACCATTAACCTGAATTGAACCAGCTGCAATCGTAGCAGGTAATGTAAAAGATGGAGGAAATGTTATCATAATATTTCTGTCTAAACCTTCTGTTCCTGAGGGATAAATAGCGCCATTTACACCAAGCGTAAAAATAATTTGATATTCAGCCTCTTTTGATGAAGTATTCGGTGTAACTGTAACATATCCTCTACCAGGAAGCCTTATTGTATAGCTTTGAGAAGAAACAATAGATGGTTCAGCTGAAGTAGAAAGTTTTAAAGAGTAATTACCAGGTGTGACAGGATTTTTTAAGCCCGCTGCGGTTGTAAATTGTATGCAAATCCACTCTGAAGCATTTACTGTCTTTGGAGTAACAAACGAAACCTTATTACCACTAACAAGTGGATCGTATGGAGTTGTATCAGTACCACTACATGGGAATGCAGGCTCTGTAGAGGAAACAGAAATTCTTATACTTGAAGCAGGTACAGATGTAGGAACATATGTTCCTACTGGAAAAGTTACATCAATTCTCCCTGAATTAGCAAATAAAGTTCCATTTTCTCCTATTTTCATCTTTATATGATACTCAGCATTTAAACCTACCACATCAGGTTTTACTAAAACTGCTGGAGAAACAATAGCCGTTTTTATCAAGTATGAATTTGAGTCAACGGGTCCCTCTACTATTGTTTCACTGCTTCGCATAGTAGTTAGAGTAAGTTTTCTCTCCCACGGAGAAGATGTAGGATTGAGGATTCCTCCACAAGCATCAATTATAACAACCACATCAGCTCCTGTTGTTGAAGTTGATGAAATATTTTGAGAAAGAATTACAGTAATTACACCCTTTGAAGTTCCAGGTATACCGGCAACAACGGAAGGGTCAACAGTTGGTGAAATGTTATTAACTTTAACACATTCTCTCTGAATAGTGCCAGGAATCGTTGTTGCGCTTACAGGGCTAGGTAAATTAGTATCAAATTCTATTTTTATTTTATCTCCAGCATAAAGACTACGTGAACTTCCCGAGCCAAGCTTAAATCTTATAGTATATTTTGCTTGTGCACCAGCTGTATTTGGTTCAACTATGACAGAAGCAGGAGTCATATTTGAAACTATTTCAAATTGGGCCGATTGTGCAGTACCTTCAAGAGATCTTCCTTGAGTATCGAGTGTAGTTAAACTAATTGTATATAACCCTGCAGTCGGAGGATTTACAACTTTGGAAGATGAAAGTATTATCTCTTGAAATCCAGTTCCAGAAGCTACACCACCTATACCTATTGAAATCTTTTGTCCAGACCTTAAAACATCAGAAACAATTGAACCTCCTTGCAAATGAAGGGTAACATCAGCATTAGTCCAGTCTCCTCCGCTTATAAGGTCAAACTGAGTAGGGAATGTTATTTCAATCCTACCTCCAACGGGTACAGAAACGGTATTAACAAATCTTATTTTCTGTTCAGCATTACTGCCAGTAGTATTTGGAACCGGCGTATTTGTCAAATTAGTAATTACAGCAAAAGAGTGTGGTAAAAAAGTAAATATAACTAATAAAACCGTAACAACTGACAAAAATTTCTTTAAGTTCATAACATTGCCTCCTTTTTAAAAAGGAAAATAAATCTCATATTTTATTTATTAACAATTATGCTTTTAGTTTCAGCAATCCATTCAACTTCAGCACCAAGAGTTTCAGAAACAAAACGTAATGGCACAAATGTCCTTCCGGCTACAATCTCGGGAGCAACATCAAGCTCTACGGTCTCGCTTTTTTCACCTCTTCTGACTACGGCACGCTTTTCCCCTATAATAAGTTCAATATGGATTGTATCAAAATCATAAGTAACCATTTTCTTATCGGCAATCCAGCCAACTATGGCACCAAAAGCTTCACCAATAAATCTCATAGGAAGCATTGTTCGGCTGTTTTTAATATAGGGTGGGGCATCGAGTCTATATTCCTTATCATTAACAAATGCAAGAGCGTTCCCTATCTGAAGTTTAATTGTAATCTTGGCTACGACTGCAACAGAAGTAGAATATTCTTTACCAGTAATCTTGTCTTTAACAGAGAATGTAATTCCATTAAGTCCTGCTACCACTGGCAATTCAACAGTTCCGTCAAAAGAACCATCTTGAGCTATTGAGATAGTTATTGGAGTTTCCATTTTTCCTAAAATATAAACGTTTAAAGTATCTGCATTAACAGGATCAATCCTTCCGATTACTCTAATTGAGGCAGTTAATTGATAAGAACCTCCTCCAATAGGTTTTAGGTAAGGATTTATAATGGATAAGCTTTTTGGTGAAGTTATGGTAATAGTAATCTCTGATGGAATAACGTAACTAACTCTTATTCTTGGTGTTATGCTCCTGTTTCCTGCTTCATCTGTCGCAACTATGTCAATAATATTGTCTCCCACTTCGAGAGTAATTGTGACAGTAAATCTGTTATCCGTAATTGTTGCAGTTTTTCCATTAACAGTAACAGTAAAATTATTTGCTTCTGAAACTTCTCCTTCAACAACTATTTCGGGGTTATTAAACACTGACCCTTCTGTAGGCCTTGTAACCGTAACAACAGGCGGACGAGTATCAACTTTAAATTGCATGCTCTTCTTTGGCTCATCATCAAATCCTTCAGCAGTTGAGTAATAGTTTAATATATGTATTCCTTCAGGAGCAGTGATCGATCCACCAGTATATAACTGGAATGTTTGATCGTCCCAGGAATAATAAATCTTTGCAGAGGTTACATCGTTAGTAAATATTATATTAGGAGCGATTGTATACCATCCAGCCAAACCATTTGGATTTTCTGGATTCACTGTAACTTTTGTTTCAAGAACCATACCAATTCTATATGGAGTAGATATTACTGGCATAGGCTCTGCTTGTGTTGCAACAGAAATGGTATACTCTCCAGACTCATCTGGATTCTTTACTCCGCTAATTGTAAGTGTTACATTGCTTTGTGAAGATATTGCAATGGGCGTATTTATAATAACTGATACACCGTCTCTTATTTCTGGCGTAACTGTACATACGACGCCATTAACAGTAACTTGATACGCTTGAATTGAAGGCAATCTATAACGCCTATCGAAAGTAACTGTGATTGTATCTCCAACTTTGAGTTCTCCAAATGCTCCCGTTCTAAAGCTTATTGTATAAGTAACATTCTCAGCAGAAACAATACTTGAAGATAAACTCACTTTTACATCACCAAGAAGAGATGTTCCAATTTGATAAGCAGCAGATTCAACAGGATTAGTCTCTTTTGATGTAAAGACTTTAAGTTTATACATACCATCCTTTGTAGGATTTTGAACTTTTGCTTCAGTAAGTATAATCACAGTCACAGTCGAGTCGTTTTCTACTCTCACAGGAAGGAAAAGAGTAATTTTTCTTTGAGCAATATCAATTTGAGGTCTTACCTGTAAAGGAGTACCATTTACAGTAATTGCATTAGCAGGAATAGTTGAAGGCAAAACTGTATCAGAAGGAAATATTATTGTTATTGAATCTGTATTAATATTTAGAGCACCTGCTCCTCCAACGGTGAACTTAATAGTATATGTTGCGAAAACTCCAGGCACAATTGGAGAAACTGTAACAGTAACATCTCTTAGATTTGAAACTATAATTTTGTAGTTAGCAGTAGAAGTTGGTATAGAATCAGTTGAAGTTGCAATCATTATCTTATAATCATCTTTAGGAGTTTTAGGATTTACTATTCCAGCAGAAACTGGAAACTTAACTTTTACAATAGAATTCGGCTGTATGTCAATAGGTACAATAAGTGTTATGGTACTTCTTATTGAGTCTATTTCGAGTGGTAAAGTGCAAGGAGTATCATTTACAGTTACAATATCACTCTTTATTGAATCAGGTATATTAGTTTCTGCTGGAAATATGAGTGTTATTGTACCTGAATCTTTTGCTAAAAATCCAGTTTCGGAGGTTTTGAATGTTATTATATATTCAGCTGCAGTTGCTGTTGTATTAGGATTTATTTCAACTCTTCCATCAGTAATTCTTGTACTCTTAACTTCAACTGAGGGACTTAAAACAATGCTCTTTAAAGTCCCTCCAGGCCCTTTACTTTTAACAACAAAAGTAAATGTCCCAGGAATAGATGGAACTGTAACATTTGAATACGTTATTGAAATTTTTTGATTTATTCCAAGTTTCATTATTGGAACGGTTATTGTATCTCCTAAAACTTCTATTGAACCAACCTCTCCGTCTGTTTCTTTAATTTTTACATACCCCTCACCTGTAGAAGTTAAGGTTGGCCTGCTCCAACCTTCAGGAATTGTAATGGATATTGCACCACCATCCATAACCGCATCCGCTGTAAATGTTATAGTGAAAGTTTGTCCAATTGCACCTGCTGAAGCAGATGAAGGAGATATAGTAGCACGCCCTGAACCATCAGCAACTGAAACCACATTAACTATAGGCGAAGAAGCTATTTCTTCAAGAGGTGAAGAAGTATCCTTTCTTGCTTTGATAATAAATTTATATTCAGCAGGAGTATCTGGGGCAGTAACACGACTATACGATACTGAGAAACTTCCGCCTCTACTCATCCTAACAACAGTGATACGAATAATTCGACCATCAATCGTAGGAGGTATAGAAATATTTACTCCTGAACCAGCCAGTGCATCAACAAAACCCTGTGCTCCCGGAGTATTAGTAGGAGCAGGGAAACCTTCTGGAATGTTTATTTCTACTATTCCATTATTAATATCCTGAAGGGCGCTTACAGAAATAGTAAAAGAAATATCTGTCTGCTTAGCTCTTACAGTTGCTGGAGCAATAGATGCAGTAACAACTTCACCTTCCGGTGGTGGAGGTGGTAGTGGCTCAGTTGATACAGTAATAGAAGCAGTAGCTTCTTTAGTTATACCACCAAAGGTGGCAGTTGCTTTAATGGTGCCACTGCCTGCGTTAGCGCCTGTAAAAGTTGTGCTTTTGCCTTTTATAGGGCTTATTGTTCCAATTGTACCAGTAATAGACCAATCAAATTCAATGTCTAAAATATTACCAAGTTCATCTTTAGCTTCTCCTCTGAATACTTGAGTTCCTCCAATGGAAACAGTTGCGGAAGATGGAATAACTGTTACAGATTCCAAAGAAGCTGATATTGTAATTTGAGCTTCTGCAGTTAAAGTAACTCCACCTCCTGATACCTGAACAATAAGTTTTCCTTTTCCAGGAGTCTGTCCAGCGGTAAAATTTACTTCTTTATTAGTAGTAGAATCCAGAGAGCCAATAACTCCTTGAACCGACCAATTATAAGCGACCCCAACTGTTATTTCGTTGCCATTCTCATCCTTTGGAATTGCAGTAAATTTCTTTGCTTCGCCTTTTGCCAAAGTTACTGAAGAAGGATTTACTTCTACGCTCGTTAATACAAATGCTCCACAAATTTCATAAATGTGGGATTCCACAAACCTATTATCTATGTCGCTTCCATTTCCGTCTGTCCTGATTTTAAGTCTATAACTTCCAATAGGAGGGTTTGTAATTCTTGTATCTGGTAAAAATTCAACTGTTACGACTGAAAGAGCATTTATGTTCTCCGGTATTTTTATCTTTACAACTTGTCCATTAACTTCTACTTGAGGAAAAGCGCCAACATTAGCAGGTTTACCATTAATCAATACATTGCTGCCTGTAATAACAGATGGAAGTTTAGTCAGATAAGGAAATTCAATAATTATAAAATTACCGGCAGATAAAGCATCAGTTATAGCAAATTGCAATTTATAGGTAACAAACGATATATCCTGTGTACAAGGATTTACTGAAACATTAGCAGAAGATAGTCCCTCAATAACATATGGATTCGATTTTGCATAAACTGGTTCAGAAGAGGTAGAAACCTTTAGAGTATAATTACCAGGATTTGTTGGATTTCTAATTCCAGCAAGTTCCGAAAAGATTACCTGAACAGGTGTAGAAGCAGGTATATCTGTAGGGACTTTTAAAGTAACAGTTCGAGTAGCAACATCCACTGTCGGCAATTCAGAGAGAGTAATAGGACTACCCGATCCAACTTTTATTTTAATGCTTCCCGCCGGAAAAGATTGTGGTATTGTTGTATCATATGGAAACATAACAGTAATTGTACCTAAATCTCTTGCAAGATTACCAGCAGGGCCAGTCTGAAAATCTATTGTATACTGTACAATTGCATTAGGAGTACTTCCTTTGGGCTTAGGAAGAGTTAAATCAGAGACTGAAAGTGTAACGTTTGGAATAGTTATTGACGAAAATAAGCTAAATGGTATTGATTCAACAGGAGTTGGCTCTGAAGAAGTTAAAATCGCTAATCTATAAGAACCTACAGTTGATGGATTTGTAATTCCAGTAGTTGCTGCAAACAAAATTTTCACACTTCCGTTTGATGCAATATCAACAGGAGTAATTATCTCTATATATTTTAAAGAGGTGGTATTGTTTTGCACCTTAACAATAGATGTAACTGGTGAATCATTTACAAATATTGAATTAGGAGGTATTGCTGTGGCAAGAAGAGGATATTGTGAAGGATTTGCATCAAACCCAGCAATATAATCTGTTCCTGAATATGAGGGATCAAAGAATACAACAATTTTCCCAATATTCGCAGCTAAACTACCATTCGATCCAACATTAAATTCTATTGTGTAAGAGACATTAACTGCATTTATAGAAGGTGGATCAGATGTAACTTTTGGTATGCTGCTTGTGGAAAGTATTGTATAATAATTAGAATAGGCATCGATTGGCTGAGAAGATGTTCGTACTTTAAGTCTATATGAACCTGGAGTATCTGGGTTTGTTATTTTTGCTCCTTTTAAGAATTTTACACAAACTTCACTATCAGGAACGATATTTATTGGAACTACAAATCTTATAGATTGTCCTTCAACTATAACTGGTGGTATAGAAGAATTAGTAGGATCGCATGGAGTACCGCTTCCAATCTTAATATCTGAAGGATTTATAGTGGATGGAAGCTTTGTTCCTTCTGGAAATGTCACAGTAATAGTGCTCGAATTGGCAGAAAGAGCAGATGTTGCATTTGAACCAATCTTAAAAGATATTAAATATTCAGCAATATTTCCGGATGTTTTTGGATTTGGATAAGAAGATCCAACAATAACATTTTTCACAGCTTCTCCAATAGAATAGATATAAGATTCTATCGCGATCGGTTCTTTAGTAGTCCATGCAACAACTGTATAATTGCCAGGATTAGCTGGATTTTGTAGCCCTGCTGATAATAAAATTTGAATAGTTATCTCGCTTGATGATTTAATATCAATTGGAGTTAAAATCTCAATCCATCTGTAGTTTGCCCAACCGGGAGGATTATCAACATTAGAAGGTAAAGCTGCACCAGTAGAAACAACTGCATAAACATTTAAATAAACCCCATTTACTTTAATTGTTGATGGAGCAAGATTGCCAGTTATTGGTGTAGTATAAGAATCGCCATTAAAAGCAATATAGAGTTTATCTACATTGGCTGTTAAATCTCCCTGAGTGCCCGTTTTAAATGCTATAGAATACTCAGCATTTTCAGATACAACAGAGGGTACAGGTAAAACAGTTGGCTTATCAATGGTTGACCTTATTAGATACGATCTTGAAACCCCGTAATTAGGTTGGATGCTTGTTTTAATTTGTAATGTATATAATCCTGCATTTGATGGATTCTGAATATTTGCTGATAAGCATATTAATATATATACATTTGAACCAGCTGGAATATCCATTGGAACTGTTATAGTTAATTCATTTCCTTTTATTGATGGTGCTTGATTTAAAATTTGCCCGGTTGGAGGTGGGCACTTTACTGAATCAGGATTTCCTGTTCCCCATATAGGTGTCGTAGAGATATATATAGAACCTGGTGAAATAGTTGATGAAACCTTTGTATCTGCTGGAAAAGAAATAGTAATTGTCCCAATATTAGCTTGTAGGGCAGGTTTAGAAGATGATGTTTTAAAGTGTATTAGATACTGTGCATTTAATTTAATAGCATTCGGGCTTGGTAAAACTGATCTTAAATCAGTAGGCGGATTAAAGCCAGGAAATGCTACTGAATCAACAATATTATAAAGAGCTGATTCTATTTTAATAGTTTCAAGAGAAGTATATACATAACCAAAGAAATTCCCTTCATTTGATGGATTTTGGAATCCACAAGAAGATAGGAAAACAACAGTAATAGCTTGATTTTGTCTCAAATCAACTGGAGTTGTAATCTCAATCCTGCTTCCATTTGTACTTATACCAGAAGAAGGCATATCTGTAAAAGTCATTCCTGTAACGCTGCTTATAAGTGTTGTAAAAGTACCATTAACTATTATTGTAGCTGGTTGTAATGAAGTTAAAGTAGTTGTGGCAGGAATTTCTACTATGATTTTGTCATGATTGGCGCTTAATGGAATTAATCCAAGTTTAAACTCTACCTTATACTCAACTTGAGTTGCATTAATATTATTTGGCATTGGAGTTATTTTGACTTCCGTTACAGAAGAACCTATAGAATATGAAGGAGATACTCTAAAATATGGTTGAGCTGATGTCATTACTTGAAGAGTGTACATGCCTGGTTTTGTTGGATTTTTTACTCCAGTAGTTTCCAAGAAAGTTATCGTAACCTCATCTCCTGCAGTAATTGCAGCTGGCACAGTAATAGTAACACGGGTCCCTGAAACAGTTGGAACTACATTAAGAGATTGAGGTGGATTTAAACCTATTTTGATAGTTATTCCACTTGTAGGTATATTTGTGGGAACAGTTGTACCGGTAGGAAAAACTATAGTAATAGTACCGCTATTGGCAAGTAACCCCGTACCCACCTTTATTTTTATTTCATACTTAGCAGGAACACTTACAGCAGGTGGATCTACCGTAACAGAGATAACATCAACTGCATCAGTTATCAGGTAATAAGGAGAATCCATTAAAATTGGCTCTTTGCTTGTTCTAACATAACCTTTATAGTTACCAGCTATAGGGTTTT
>JBPOJC010000035.1:0-3393 GCA_052034135.1 Caldisericota bacterium
AGCAGCAAAAGTTGCTCCTGGATTTGTTGTCTTTGCAAAAGTAATTCCTAAATTAAGATTAGGAATTGAAAGCAAAGAAAAAAGAAGAGAAAAGACAGTTACGATAGATAGAAGTCTTTTCATTAAGGTTCCCTCCTATTCATAGAGCTAACATAAGTTTTTAAATAATACTGTAAATCCAATTCTCTTAAAAACCTCTTTCAAGCAATTTATACATCAAAATACAATTAATGCAAGAAAATATTTTATCAAAAAGAAATTCTCTAATTATTAACTCTATTTAAGAAAAAAAAAGAAAATTGCAAGATTTTTTACAAAAAATTTTAATATTTATTTAAACCTTTTTATTGCTTTTTAATATTAATAAGTATATATATGATTAAGTATATATATATGATATATAAAAAGATTTTATGATATGTACTAAAAAGAATTTTAAATTATTGAATAATTTTGAAATAAAGATTCTTGAAAGACTTAGTAGTGGAGGATAAAGTAATGAGTAAAATTAAAAGAGTGGTCTCAATTTTAGTAGTTTTTGCATTATGCTTTGTAATGTTTAATTACAAAACTCCATCAAGAGCACAAGAAGGATTCCCAGATGTTCCTCCAGATCACTGGGCATATGAAGCAATTATGGATCTGGTAAGAAGAGGAATCCTATCAGGTTACCCCGATGGAACATTTAAGCCTGATAATCCTGTTAAAAGGTCAGAAACAGCTGTAATTCTTACAAAAGTATTTAACTTAGACCTATTAAAACCCGAAAGAGCCACTTACATAGACGTTCCTAAAACTCACTGGTCATATGGATATGTAGAAGTTATTGGAAAAACAAAATTAATGGATGATTCAATTGAAAGTGGAAGATTCAGACCAGAAGAGAACTTAAAACGTATTGAATTTGTTCCAATATCTGTAAAAGCTCTTGGAATGAAAATGTTTGCTGATGTAATAAGCGAAGAGGAAAAAACAAAAACAATTATGGTGTTTTCCGATGCTTCGCAGGTACCCATATGGGCAAGAGGTTATTTAACAATTGCTATAAAGGCTCAAATTGTATCGGGTTATCCAGATGGAACATTTAAGCCAAAAAACAATATAACAAGAGCTGAAATTGCTTCTCTAATATATAATATGTTAAAGCCTATTGAACCTGATGAGCAGAAAAAATGGAGCACTGTTATTACCCCTGTCTCAGGAGCTCCTTTCCAGGCATATCTATCCAAAAAACTTGAAGGTTCCCTTCTTAATTTTACGGGAAATGCTTATCCTAATGGTAAAGTAGCGGCTTCACTAAATGGGATACCTTTTAAAGAAATATCTATTCTTCCAGATGGTTCATACAATTTAAATATTCCCTTAGGATTTATTTATACTGGAGAGATAAACTTTGAAGCTCGTTATTTTGAAAAAGGGAAAACTTCTCCCGAAAAAGCATTTAAGCTTTATTCTGCAATTCCATTCGACCTTTTTCCAAATTATTATAGGCTTTACAAAATTAACTATAATATATTTAACCGTGAAATAACATATGTTAGTAAATCTTCAACTCCTGTTGACTTAGAAATTTATAATACCTCTACATATGATCGAAAAACAGTAGAAATAAAATCAAGTATTGGCTATGAAATAAAAACTGCCTTAAGAAGTGGAGAAAATAATGTAAATATTATAATAACGAAATCAGGAGAAACCTGGAGACTTACATACGGAATAGTTCTTACTGTAAATTAAAAAATGGTTAATATAAAAATTAACATGGAATAGATAGAGTGGAAAAAAATTTAAGCAAAAGGTCTATTTTTGTAGTTGATAAACCGAAGTCTTCTATTGCAGAATCATTTAAAATTTTAAGAACGAATGTTCAATTTGCTCTTAAAATTAACGATCCAAAGTCAATTTTAATTACAAGCTCGGGGGAAGGTGAAGGTAAAACTACGGTTTCTATAAATTTAGCTGCAAGTTTTGCAAAAGCAGGTTTTAAAACTTTGATAATCGACACAGATTTGCGAATTCCTATGCAACATAAAATTTTTGAACTTCCAAATGAAATTGGTTTATCAAGTTATCTAAACGGAGAATGTAATTATAAAGATACCATAAGAAGTGCCCAAATAGAGAATTTAGAAATTATAACAGCAGGACCAATTCCCCCTAATGCAGCAGAACTTCTCTCTTCTAAGAAAATGCCTGAATTAATGAAACTACTTAAAGAAACTTATAACATCATAATATGTGATTCCGCGCCAATAAATGTAGTAGCTGATACTCAAATTATTTCTCCTCTTGTGGATGGTACTTTAGTTGTAGTAAGTGCTGGTAATACAAGAAAGGCTGAATTTAAAAAAACCTTAGAATCATTAGAGTATGCAAATATAATTGGAGTAGTTTTAAATGTAATTACAAAATCAGTGGATAGATATTATTATTCCTATCATTATTATAATTACTATAACAAATATTACACAAATTAAGTAGGAAATGCTTAATTTCGGCGACGAAGGAACTCCTCTTTTTACCGCCGCATGCACAGTAAATGCAAATAAAACATAAAACAAAATCCCACAAAATGGTAAAAGACAAATACTGAGATTCCTTAAGGACTTGTGTGCAAAATACGCACTTAGGAATGACTGTTGGGGTGTGTCGCCCTTAGGGAGCGTATTTTAGTACGAGTGCGCCAATACCGCACATTGGGAATAACAATGCAAGCGTCATTCCAGCAACTTTCTTCGTCATTCCCGCGGAAGCGGGAATCCAGAGACACTGTTATTTCCATGAAAATGGAAATCCATAGAGTTTAGAAAATTGATCTGGATTCCCGATAAATACATTCGGGAATGAAAGTTTGGTGGCTCGGAATGACCATCCCCACAGTCATCCTGAGGGAGTGTCTTCTCCACGACCGAAGGATCTCAAGCCACCAGTCACCCTGAGGAGCACTCATCCCAGCGACGAAGGGTCTCCTCATCTAAAGTTCGTCAAACCCAGATATGAATAAAAACGAAAATAACAGACAAGAATGTCTGTTTTACACCAAAATGATTAAAATACTGAGATTCCTTAAGGACTTGTGTGCAAAATACGCACTTAGGAATGACTGTTGGGGTGTGTCACCCTGAGGAGCGTATCTGAAAGCGACGAAGGGTCTCATTCTTTGTATTTAAATAAATGACTGCCACTCACCCAGTCATCCTGAGGGAGCGTATTTTGCTCCCGAAGGATCTCCTTCTTCGAATGTAAATGAACATTAAATTAAAAGTAGGTATTGCATTAATCAATTGATTAAATAAATTACTATCAAGTGAAAAATATAGAAAAAACTAAACTAATATTTGTAAATTTATGCGATATTTTGATTGAAATTGGATTTTACATTTCCATTTTAAC
>JBPOJC010000114.1:0-37512 GCA_052034135.1 Caldisericota bacterium
CTTCGGTCGCAAAATACGCTCCCTCAGGATGACGGGGGGGGGGGGGGGTGGTGCGTCATTCCCGAAAGGCTACAAACAGTCATCCCCGAAATCTTTTATCGGGGATCCAGATCAATTTTTGTTTTGATAGGTATTATAAAAGAAGGAGTTCCTTCGGACGCGAAATAAATACGCTTCTTCGGGGTGAATAGATATAGATAGCAAGACAATTTGTTCACATAAAAAAGAGCTCTTCGGAGTTAAGAAAACTTAAATCGAAAACGGTGGCTTTCTCATATGCTCTGACCATTTAACAATTTCCTTTACATACTGAACAGATTCTTTATCAGTGCCTGCTATGCATGCAATCTCTTCGTTTTTCATATCTTTTTCAATTCCATACAATATTTTATCGAGTACATCATAACTTAATTTAAGTGCGAACTCATCAGTTACTCCTGGAATAAGATCAGGAGATGGCACTTTATTAATAATTTTTTCTGGAATTCTTAAAAATTTTGCAAGTTCTCTTACCTGAGTTTTATAAAGATGAGAGATAAGGTCAATATCTGATGCGCTATCCCCATGCTTAATAAAGAAGCCTGTTAGTTTTTCAGTTTTATTGCAGCAGCCTAATACGGCATAATTTTTTATTTCAGCCCAGTAATAGAGTAAAATCATTCTGAGTCTATGTTTAATACTGTAATAGGCAACACTTTTTCGAAGTTCTAAGTCTCCTTCACTTTTTAAAATTCTAAGGAATGTAGATTCTTCAATACCCTTTAATCTATTATATTTACCTATAGTGTATTTTTCCTTTATTTTACGTGGAATTAGAGGGGCTAATAAGGAAAGAGGCTCAAGGCTGTACACTCCAATCTTACTTAAAATTGGCGAAAGATTAATTTCTCTTAATTCAATACCCAAAATTTTAGATGTAGCAAAAGCATCTCTTTCACTTTGAGGGTTGCTATCTCTATCTGGCATAAAGAGTGCAAACACTTTATCTTTTCCTAAAGCTTCTACAGCAATATAAGCACAAACTGTGGAGTCGAGCCCACCGCTAAGCCCCAATATAACTCCATCCCTGTTCAATAAATTTACTTTATCTCTTAAGGTTTTAATTATTTCTTTTGAAACAGCATCATAATCGTAAATCTCAAAATTTTCTATTAGAGTCATAACAAAAGTAAAGTCCTAAAAATCATAGATATAATATTAAAAAGCAATTTGAATAATTCCTAAGTATGCAAGAGTTACAATTATACCAGCAATGCATACTCCAAAAAATATCGATAGTAGTGCCATCGTTCTCTGCATATGTAGAAGAACTGCAATAAATGCACCTGTCCATGCGCCAGTTCCAGGTAAAGGAATGGAAACAAAAATCATCAGCCCTAAAAACCCATAAGCTCTAACCAACCGAGAGTGTTTATCCTGCCTCTCCCAGAATTTTTTGAGCCACTTATCAAATTTTTCGGATTTTCTTGATAAAAACTCAAAAAGCTTTTTTAGAAAGAGAAGAATAAATATAGGAGGGATCATATTACCAAATACTGAAATAACATAAGAGGTTAACCAATGCATATTATGGACTCCTAAAGCTACAGGAATAGATGCTCTCAATTCTCCAATTGGCGTCATTGCTAAAAGAAACACTGATAAATATTCTTCCATAAAAATTCCTTTAAATAAAATATATTATATGTATTTCTAAATTTATTATTAAAGAAATTTTTTAAAAATGTAGTTATACTATAAACCGAGATGCCATTATATGAAATAAAAGGATTTGATATAAAAAGGATAAATGAAGCTCCCGTACAGAAGGAGAAGCTCATTCAGAAACTTTTTGAGAGGAATTCTCTAAAACTTTTAGACTTTTACTTCTTAGAAAGCGAGTATCAACTATCAAACTCTCTAAGAATCGATACTATTGGGATTGATATAAGAAGAGCTCCCTGCATAGTTGAGTACAAAAAAACATATTCTCCAGGGCTTCTCTCTCAGGGGCTTTCATATTTAAGCTGGTTATTAGACCACAAGGCAACTTTTGAAAAAGAAGTTAATAAAAAGTTCCCCGGGACAACTGTTAGATGGGATAATGTAAGATTGATATTTGTTTGCGCTCACTTTTCCCAATACGATTTGGATACAGTAAAAATTCTTCCTTATTCGATTGAACTTGTTAAATACACTTATTTTGAAAATGGAACAATCTACATAGAGAAGTTCGTTGAAGATAGAAAAAAGTTTTCTGAAACTTCAACACAACAAATAAAATGAGAAAAATTAGAATTGGTTATTTAGCAGACGGCGGAGATGCTGGTGGAGCAAGAACTCACATATTATCTCTCCTAAAGAATCTACCAAGGGATAAGTTTGAAATATATTTTTTTGCTTTAGGTAGTGGTGCATTATCTCACTCTATCGAAAAAATGGAAAATATCAATTTAACAATATACCCTCTTAAGTCAAAACTTAACCTAAATGTTTTTAAAGAGATAAAAAGGTGGGCTTTGAATGCAAACTTACATATTCTCCATACTCATGGACTTAAAGCAAATATGTATGGGAGAATTGCACTGTATAGAAGCCCGATAACTATCATTACTACATATCATAGTAATCCTTTATATGACTATGACTCTCTCTTAAAGGGAATAATTTTTGCCTGCATAGACCAATTTACTCTATCGCGCACAGACTATTTTGTCGCAGTCTCCTATGAGATTGCTAATCTTTTAGAAAAAAGAGTAATAAAACGAGATAAAATAACAATCATAAAAAATGGAGTCGACTTAGAAAGTTTAATCGATGATTCTACAATCGAGCAGGCAAAGCAAATTAGAGAGAATTTAAATATTAAAGATAATGCAAAAGTTATAGGTAGCTTAGGAAGGCTTGTTAAAGTAAAAGGCTATAAATATATGATTGATTGTATAAGGGACTTAAGAGAGAATTTTAATACAGATGCATACCTTTTATTAATAGGTGGCGGAGAGGAAGAAGATAACCTTAAAAACTATGCGAAAAAAATTGGTGTTTCTGATTATATAAAGTTTGCTGGCTTTCAGAAAAACCCTCTTCCGTATATTTTAGCTACTGATTTAATGTTTTTTACTCCAAAAGCTGAAGCATTAGGCATAGCAGTGCTTGAGAGTATGCGCGCAAAAAGAGCTGTTGTGTCAAAGAGTGTGGGGGGTATAAGAGAAATAATAATTGATAACTACAACGGTTACATAAAAGACAGTAAATCCGACCTACTTAAAGCTGTTAGCTCGCTTCTCAATGATGAGAAGAAAAAAGAGATATTTACGAAAACTGGCATTAAAACTGTTTTAAGATTTTTCACTACTGAGAAAATGCTTGATAAAACAATTCTCCTCTATAAAAGTTTAATTGAAGAACGAATCGATATAAACGGAATACCTCTTGATAATTTGCAAAGAATAGATGCTCTTAAAAAAGCAGAAGGATTCTTTAAGGAAGAAAAATGCAGTCAAATAGTAACACTAAATATCGAAATGATAACAAGAGCATTAAAAAATAATGAGTTAAAGGAAGCCATTAATAAAAGTGAGCTTGTTTTGCCTGACGGAATAAGTGTATTACTTTTAGGGAGGGGGTTAGGCAAGTATGTTCCTGAACGCATAGCGGGGATTGAATTTGCAGAAGAATTATTAAAAATTAGCGTCGAAAAAAACCTAAAGGTTTATTTTCTTGGTGGAAAAGAAGAAGTTTCACAAACTATTTCTTCATCAATTAAAAAAGTTTACCCTACACTTAATATAGCTGGAGCTCACAATGGATATTTTACTGAAGCAGAAGAACTTGGAGTAATTGAAGAGATAAATAATAGTAGGGCTGATATTCTATTTGTTGGTTTAGGTGCTGGCAAGCAGGAAATATTCATAAATAAACATAAAGAAGAGCTAAAACCCAAAATAGCTATTGGTATAGGTGGAAGCCTTGACGTATGGGCAGGTAAAGTAAAAAGAGCACCAAGCATATTTATAAAACTAAACATTGAATGGCTTTACAGAGTGCTTTCTCAACCAAGAGAAAGGCTTAAAAGGCTACTCTCCACAATTCCTACATTTTATAAAATTTTAAAAAGTGAAAAGAAAAATAAAAAAAATATCCTCATTTCAGGCTATTATGGATATAGCAATATCGGTGATGAAGCAATTTTAACAACATTAATTCGAGATATAAGAAATATTCTTGGCTCAGAGGATTATAATATTTCTGTTCTATCAGCAAACCCTCATGCCACATCAACTTTAAATGATGGAGTTTTTGCTATTCAAAGGTTTGATATATTTTCAGTTTTACGCGAGATTAGTAGAGCAAATTTTGTAATAAGTGGAGGAGGGGGCTTAATACAAGATGTAACAAGCTGGAAGAGCCCTCTCTATTATCTCGGTATAATCGGTATTGCGAAGCTACTCAACAAAAAAGTTCTTATTTATGCAAATGGCGTGGGACCATTAAAATATAAATTCAATAGATTTTTGTCGCGTTTAATACTTAATAAAGTTGATAAAATCACAGTGCGTGATGAGGATTCTCTTAAGTTTCTCAATAAAATCGGTGTTAAAAATGTTCAATTAACAGTTGACCCAATTTTTTCATTTGAGGCTAACGAATTTAGTTCATGTCCACCGCATTCTCAAAGGAACAATTCATCGTTCGAGCCAAACTCCTCTTTGCAACCTCAAAAGGGTTCCTTAATGTCATTCCCAAAATCTTCAAAGGAGAATCCATTTTCTTGTCATTCCCGCGATTTTTCATGCCATTCATCCAACCTTTCCTGCGATTCCAGCGATTTTCTTGTCATTCCGGGCGATTCTCTTTGTCTTTCCAGCGATTTTAATGCCATTCAGAGTGACCTTTCAGGTCATCCCACCGACTTTTCTTATCATTCCCGCGATTCTTTTTGTCATTCCAGCAATTCTTTTTGTCATTCCTACGATTCTCTTTGTCATTCCCGCGAAAGCGGGAATCCAGAACGTTTTGATTTGGTTAATATTGATCCATACAGTGAGCTCAATGACTTCATAGCTATATCTCTTGGGTTTTCTAAGGAAACAGTAAATCTAATAGATAATTTCTCGAAACTTTTTGACTATGTAACCGAGCAGACTGGCAAAATTTGTCTCTTTACTCCATTTTACTATTTAAAGGATTATGAATTTTCATCCAAAATAGCTACTAAGATGAAAAATAAATCATACATATTAGAAACAATTCTTTTGCCATCTGAAATGCTCTCCCTGCTTAAAAGAGCATATTTAGGTATTGGAATGCGTCTTCATTTTATAATTTTTTTGGCAATTAATGAAAAACCAACTCTTCCATTTCTCTACGACCCAAAGGTCAAAGTCTATTCACAAATCCTTAATCTAAATTGTGCACTTAAGGGTAATATGAATTTAGATGAAATGAAAAAAGAGTTTGATAAATTCTATTCAACCAATAATACAACCAACATGCAATTAACAGAAAAAGTTAAAGAACTAAAAGAAAAAAATAGTCTTAATGTAGAAACTTTAAAAGCCTTCCTTCAAAATGCTTGAAAAGATACTGGACGAGATTTATCCTGTAAGATGCCTCGTATGTAACGAACTAAGCAGTAGTGAATATTTGTGCCCTCTCTGTAAAAAGGAAATTAAAAATCTTGAGAGTAAAAGCCATTTCTTTATAAGTGAATTTGGAGATACAATCTATTATTATGGAAAATATAGAGCCGGTATTGGTACCCTTGTAAAAAAGCTTAAATACTCAAGAAAAATCCCTGCCGGGGAAATAATTGCAGAACTACTTTCTTATGTCATCATAGAGAAATTTAACCCAAAACCATCATTAATTGTCCCCGTGCCAATATCGCTTAGGAAACTTTTAAAGCGTCGGGTAAACCAGTGCGAGATAATAGGTAGAGAGATTGCTGCAATAACAGGAATAGAGTTAAACACTAATATTCTTAAAAGAAAATTTGAATTATTTGAGAAAGACCAGGTAAAACTTGATAGGTCCGAGAGGAAGCAAAACCTTAAAAATTCATTCTACATTGCAGAGAAAACTTTGCCTGCGTCATCAATTATTCTCCTTGACGACGTTTCTACAACTGGAAGAACCATAAATATCTGTAAAAATTTATTATTAAGCTCTTTCCCAAATATTAAGGTAATACCATTAGTCTTTGCCCACTAAATTGTAGCTTTAAAATCAAAATTCTAATAACTTCTCGATTGCTTTATTAAACTCTTCTGCAAATTCTGGTATATACCCAGTTTTTGAATATCTTATTTTCCCTGATTTGTCAATGAGAAAAATATAAGGGCTCGATCCAACCTTATATAACTCTTTTACTGCTTTATTAGAGTCAAGTAACACTGGCATGGTAATATTTGTCTTTTTTACCAGTTTTTGTATATCTTCTGGAGAAGAATAAATAATCATTAGTGAAATTAATCCTTTTGGTTTATTTTGTTCGTAGAGCTCCTTATAAGTCCAACCTAAAGATATGTCATCAATCATGCAAAAATAGAGAGTTACGGCTTTTACAGAAGGTTCCTTTAGGAGTTCATCAAGTGAGATAATTTTTTTATTATTAACTTCTTGTTCATTAGCTATTACTGGTAACTCAAACGATGGAGCAATCTCTGCCTCGTCTTCAGGAATAAGCTCAGGAGGGGTAACTATTAGTTTATCTTTAGTTGTAGAAAATCTACAACCACTGAATATTAGAAGGAAACAAACAAGAATTACAATTAAAGATGATAATTTTATTTTTGTATCCATTATTAGCCTCCCTTTTTTCTTTTTCTCCATTTATCAAATATTATTTTCTCAATTCTCTTTTTATTCAAGATATCTTTTTATCCTTACTCTTACTGCTTGCTATCTGTTTCTATTTTCCAGTAAGTCAAAATACAAAAATTTTTAAAATACTTCTTTACAAGTTAAAACACATTTTATAAAGGTATAGGAAAAATAAAGGGAAAAGTGTTAAAAATGATAAAAGAAAATAAATGAAAATAGGAGAAAAAAATGAAATTAGGAAAAAGATAAGAAGAAAGAAAACTAAAAAAGTGCTGGATTCCCGCGGAAGCGGGAATCCAGAATGATTGCTTTTGCTTTCTTTTAGAGCACCCCCTCTTTTCTTATTTCCTTTCCAATACTTTCTTTACTTTTTTATAAATATCGAGAGATGTAAGCCCATATGCTTTCATAAGCTCATCGGGTTCTCCGGACTCACCAAACGTGTCATCAATTCCAACAAATTCCATTGGAACTGGGTAATTTTTTACTACTACTTCTGCAACAGCCGATCCAAAACCAGCAAAGAGTTGGTGTTCTTCAGCAGTGACAATTGCGTTTGTTTCTCTTGCAGCTTTTATTATTATTTCTTCATCGATTGGCTTAACAGTATGTAAATTTATTACTCTTGCTGAGATTCCCTCTTTAGAAAGTTCCATAGAAGCATCGATTGCCTCACTTACAAGAGGACCACATGCAATTATTGAAACATCTTTTCCTTCTTTATATACTTCACCCTTACCAAATGTAAATGGAGTGTCGTCAGTAGTTATTATTGGAACAGGTTCTCTGCCAAATCTTATATATACAGGACCTTTTTCATAGTAGGAAGCTATTGTTGCCTTTCTTGTCTCAATATAATCACATGGAACTATAACTTTCATTCCTGGTAATACCCTCATTAAAGCAATTTCCTCGAGTGCTTGGTGAGTAGCTCCATCAGGGCCAACAGAAATTCCTCCATGTGCCCCGCCAATTTTTACATTTAATTCTGAATAGCAGATAGTTGTCCGTATTTGATCAAATGCTCTCCCTGCAACAAATACACCATATGTAGATACATAAGGAGTTTTCCCAGCTAATGCTAATCCTCCTGCAATGCCAAGCATATTTTGTTCAGCTATCCCTACATTAAATGATCTTTCAGGAAATTTCTCTTTAAATCTGTTTGTTGTTGTTGATTTTGAAAGATCTGCATCAAGTACAATTACATCATTATGCTTTTCTCCTAAAATAAGTAGTCCATCAGAATAGCCAAATCTTGTTGCTTTACTCTCTCTTTTTGAACTCATACTTTTTAACCTCCATTGTCAAGTTCTTAACTTTATTAACTTAAAGCTTTTAGTTGTGATAACTTTAAAAATAACTTTGTTTCCTTTCATCTCTCATTATTTTTCTTTATATTTTTTGTTATCTATTCTATTTTAGCATTAGAATTTCTTATTGTCATTCTTTTTATCTGATTTTTGTAGAAGGAAAACATATTTGTCTGGTTTTACTGTTTTAATTGTTTAATATTATAATTTGCATCCGGGTTTGATGTACAAGAATGCAAAAAGAGGAGTTCCTTCGGTCGTTGAGAAGACACTCCCTCAGGATGACGGGAGAGAGTCATTCCCGAAATCTTTTATCGGGGATCCAGACCTTATTTCTAAACATACTTCTAAACTCTATGGATTCCCGCTTTCGCGGGAATGACAAAGAAGGTTGCGGGAATGACAAAACCGGAACTTATGGGCGATACTGAAAACAAAACTTATTCGAAATAGGCTTCCTCGGCGATAGTTGAAACCCATTCATCGTTAGGATGAGTGCTCCTCAGGGTGACGGGAGAGAGTCATTCCAAAGTTCGGTATTTTCGCACACGTACTGAGGGAATCTTCGTGCTCCCTCCCGTCATTCCGAAAGTGCGTATTTTGCACATGTCCTGAGGAATCTCAGTATCTGTCATTCTGAGCGAAGTGAAGAATCTCCTCATTTAATTTTTTCATCATTATAGAACAAACATTCTTGTTTATTTTCTTATTAACACCAGTACAAGGAAGTAAAAAGAGGAGTTCCTTCGGTCGTTGAGAAGACACTCCTTCAGGATGACGGACGGTGTTGGAAACTCTTCGTCGTTAGGATTAGTGCTCCTCAGGGCGATGGGTGGGGGTGGTCATTCCCGAACTCTTTTATCGGAATCCAGTTTATACTTCTAAACTTTATAGATTCCCGCGGAAATATTACATATTAACTTGAGAAATATTTGTAAAAGTGGTATAAAAATAAAAGATAGGAGGAATCTAAATGAGCGATACTGAGTATTCCGACGAAAGAATTAGTAGTATGGTTTCAAAAGCATTTAACCTATTTGTATCAGGTTTTAATAAATTTGTAATTCTTGCTCTTCCTGGTGCTTTAGTTTCATTGTTACAAATCTATTACTATTACAATAAAACTGCTTTTGGACAATTGAGAGAATTAACTCCAAAGGTCATGATAACTTTTATTGTAATCACTATTGTTAATTTAGTAATTTCAATTATTTTTACAGCTGCTCTTTTTAACTCGGCTTACAGTGTATCAATTAACCAAAAGGGGGAGAGCATAGCTGAATCCCTAAAAAAGGGGGTTAAAAGGTTCTTTCCACTTCTTGGATTTATTCTTCTTGCTTCCATAATTGCAGGTGTATGGATGCTGTTAACTGTATTTTTACCAATAGTCTTTATAGGTGCACCACTGATGAGTTCTTTAGAACCTATGAGCGTAACAACCACTACTATAATTATATTGATTGTATTAGCAGGGTTAATATCATTTATTTTAATCTTTGGAGTTCCAATAAGCTTATATGGTGAACCAGAAATATGCATAAAGAAGAAATGTGGAGTTTTTGAGGCTTTAAATAATAGTTTTACAGGAATCAGAGGGATGAGAGTGAAGGGATTTGCTTATTTAATAATTCTCTTCCTCATACAATTAGCATTTGTTGCTCTTTTATTTGTAGTTACATGCTTAATAGTTGGCGCTGTAACTTCAACAAGAGGAATTTTATTGAAAGATATTTTTTCTCAAGGAGAAGAATTTACAAAGATAAACTATTTATTTGGACTTACTTCATCTCTTGCATCTTTAGTAACTGTTCCTTTCCATGCCTCTGCAATGACTGTATTTTATAGAACAATTACGTTCGAAGAAGAGGAAGATGAAAACATTATTTTAGAGGAGACTCGTACTTCTTAAGCAGACGAGAAAAATATGAATCCTTATCGGTAAGTTTGTTTATATCTTCGAACTCTTGAGGGTGGTATTGCTCAAGGTGTTTTATTAAATCATCCTTTGTTAAGAAATAGTTATAACAAATATCACACCTATACATCAAAATATTATAAGTTTTTGTGATCTCACCATTTTTTAGGGATATTTCATTTCCGTTATTAAATGGAATAGGAAATATAAAGGATAATACAATTCTAAAAACCAAAAAGATTACTAAAGCATTCATTTTGATATAATATATCCTAAACCTAATTTTTTGCAAAAGAGGCGAGATTATAGCTATGGATCCAAAAGAAGAAATTGAGAAACTCAGAGAATTAATTAAGTATCACGACTATCGATACTATGTGCTCGATAACCCTGAAATAAGTGACGAGGAATATGATAAATTATTTAAGAGACTTAAAGAACTCGAAGAAAAATATCCTCAATACATAACTCCTGACTCACCAACACAAAGAGTTGGAGGTAAACCATTAGAAAAATTTGGAACACTTCCGCACAAATCCCCAATGCTAAGCCTGGACAATGTATTTGAAGAAGAAGAAATGAGGGAGTTTGATGCCAAAATCAAGCGTTTTCTTAATTCAAATGAAGATCTTGAATATGTTGGTGAACCAAAATTGGATGGATTGAGTATAGAGCTAATTTACCAAAATGGCTTTTTAACAGCTGCTGCTACAAGAGGGGATGGTATTACTGGAGAGGATGTTACTCAAAATGTAAAAACAATAAAGTCTATTCCGCTGTCGGTTAAGGAAAAAAGTGAGTTTAGAGTTAGAGGCGAAGTTATAATGTACATTAAAGACTTTCTTGAACTTAATGAAATGAGAAGAAAAAATGGAGAGCCATTATTTGCAAATCCAAGGAATGCAGCAGCAGGTTCCTTGAGACAGCTTGATCCTTCTATTACTGCAAGTAGAAAACTAAATGCTTTCTTCTACTATATAGTTGACTATAATGCATTAAAATTTGATACTCACTATGAAACCCTACAATTCTTAAAAGAACTCGGTTTTAAAGTAAACAATGAGATAAAGATTATTAATGGTGTTGAGGAGGCTATTAAATATCATAGTTACCTTGAGAAAAAAAGAGAAACGCTACCATATGAGATAGATGGAGCAGTTTTTAAATTGAATAAGTTAGAACTATGGAAGATTTTAGGAGAAACATCAAGAAGCCCGAGATGGGCAGTGGCTTTTAAATTTTCCCCTCACACTGCCAAAACTGTCATAAAAGATATTCAGGTAAACGTTGGTCGTACTGGCATAATTACACCAGTAGCAATTTTGGAACCAGTTAAAATTGGTGGTGTAACAGTTAGCAGGGCTACTCTGCATAATGAAGATGAAATAAAGAAAAAAGATATTAGAATTGGAGATACTGTTTTGGTGCAGCGAGCAGGGGATGTGATCCCAAATATCATTGAAGTAGATTTTGAAAAAAGACCTCCGAATACTGCACCATTCAAAATGCCTGAAAATTGTCCCGTATGTGGCTCAAAAACAGTTAGACTGCCAGATGAAGCATTTGTCAGATGTGTTAATGTTAATTGTCCCGCGAGGATTGAAGAAAGCTTCAAATATTTTGTATCAAAATCTGGAATGGATATAAAAGGTATGGGAGATAAAATTGTTAAAAAACTTATTGATTCAGGGAAAGTAAAATCGCTTGCTGACATATACAAGCTTAAAAAAGAAGATTTTTTAGAGCTTTCTAACTTTAAGGATAAATCAGCGACAAATCTTGTTAACGCAATAAATAATTCAAGAAAGAGAGAATTATGGCGATTTATTGCTGCATTGGGAATTCAAGGTGTCGGAGAATATACTGCAAAGTTGCTTGCTAACCACTTTAAATCAATAAATAAAATAATGAATGCTAAAATTGAAGAACTTACAGAAATTAAGGGCATAGGTCCAGAAACTGCCGAAAGTATTTATTCTTTTTTTAGCAATGCTATAAATCGAAAACTAATTAATGACCTTAAAGAGGCAGGAGTGGAAATAATTGAAGAAACTGAAGAGGATTTAAAAGAGAAACCACTAAACGGACTTACTTTTGTAATAACAGGTACATTTAAGAATTATAGAAGAGAAGAACTTAAGCGTTTAATTGAAAATTACGGAGGAAAAGTGGCAGAATCTGTTTCGCGAAATACTGATTATCTACTTGTAGGAGAAGATCCGGGTTCAAAGTTAGACAAAGCAAGAGAACTAAATATAAAAACTTTGACTGAAGAAGAGTTTTTAAAGTTGATTAGCAAATAATTAGATTTTGCATAATTGTTGTCCGTGGAGAGTATTCTTTTCACGGTAATTCTGATTGTTTCATACTCACTATCATCCTTAAAGATTATAAAAAGGAGATTCTTCGCTGACGCTCAGAATGACGGTGGGGCTGTGAGGAGATTCCTCAGTACAAGTGCGAAAATACCGCACTTCGGAATGACACCCTCCCAGTCTTCCTGAGGGAGCGCATCTTTATTTTGCTCCCGAAGGAACTCCTCATTTTGCCATCGCATGCAAAAATAAACATAAACCTACCACTTGCAATGATGAAAAGGCGAAATACCAAGATTCCTGAGTACAAGTGTAAAAAGATGCACTTTCGGAATGACTGTTGGGTGGGTCACCCTGAGGAAGCACTATTTCCATTGACGACTGAGCGATACCCTTCGTCGCCCTGAGGATCACTAATCCTAACGACGAAGAGTTTCCAACACCGTCCGTCTTCCTGAGGGAGTGTCTTCTCAAACCGAAGGATCTCCTATTTTTAACGTCGTAAAAGTATTTTCTTTAAAACATTAAAAAGTGAACCCTAAAAATGCTCCATTACGATAAAGAGGAAATTGAAATACGTCTTTTCATCATCTAAAGCACAACAATTCTGCGATTTTGGAATGGCATACTAAATGTCATTCTTAGCGATTGCGGGAATCTAGGGTTTTACTATGTCATCCAATGTAAAGTAAATGGAAATCTAAAATAATGATAGTAGTTACATATTTCTACATCTTGCAAAATGTGTAAAAATAAACCCTCCATAATATATAGTGGGTTAAAATTTTAAATTCTGTCACTTCTAAACACAAAAAATAAAATTGACATGGTTCCCCTATATATACATTCGCGGATGACATAATAGCGTGGATTCCCGATAAATACATTCGGGAATGACAGTGGCAGACAAGAATGTCCGCTATTACGGGGATAAAAATTATTAAAAGAGAAGATTCTTCTGTACAAATGTGACGATACCACATTTACAGAATGGCATAAAACTAAAATGGGGCAGGTATACTACAAAATACCTGCCCCATTAAGTCTTTTAATATATATTCCTATGAAAAATAGGAATAGAAAAAGAGAGTTTATGGAGCCGGAAATCTAATAGTAATTCTTTGAGTTTTATCTTCCCACTCCACTGCTGCACCTAAATTCTCTGAGACAAATCTTAACGGAACTACAGTTCTACCTGAGACAATGTAAGGAGCAGGATCAACTACCACTGGATTACCATTAACAAGAGCAGTTGATTTGTCTATCCAGAGCTCAATTGTCCTTCCATACAAAGTATAAGTTACTTTTCTTTCTGCATTATCCCAATCTACCTGGGCTCCAAGTGCTTCGCCAATGAATCTTAGAGGAACCATTGTTCTTCCAGTTTTCTTGTGAATAAATGGGGCTACGTCAAGATTTACAGTTTTAGCATTTACTTCGCCAGTTTTCTTACCGACATACAGTACAATAAGAACATTTTCAGGGTAAACAATTGTAAGATTAATTACTTTCGCGTTTCCTATTTTATCAACTGCCTTAATCTCAAAAAGGTTTTCCCCTCTCTTTAAAAATACAAGCACAGCGAAAGTACCATTAGGAGCAAGTTCAACTTTATCACCATTTATTGTAAGAATTGCGTCTTTATCATCTAATTGTCCCATAATGTAAATATTGGGCTCTTTTGATAATGTATAATTTTCAGTTGTAAGTTTTACATTGGGTGGAGTTGTATCAAGGAATATTATAGCCTCTTGAGTGCCAGTATTTCCAACATCATCAGTTGTTTTTATCTCTATTTTGTTCTCTCCCTCTTTTAGAGAAAGTTCAAATTCAAAATTACCTTCTGAGTCAATTTCTACCTCTTCTCCACCAATCTCCAAAATAGCTCCTGGCTCAGTTTTGCCTTTTAGAACATAATTAGGATTATTTGTATAATATTTATTTTCTATATTAATAAGGTCTGAAAAATCAAACTCAACAGGCGGAGGAGTTGTATCAACTACAGTCATACTAATGGGAATCTTTTTATTGCCACCATTTGACTCTATAACAATATTCCCAGAATATTCTTTAAGTTCAAGACCATAAGTATCAATTGTTACAATCAATTCATTTGTTTTATCATCAATCTTTTCTGGTTTAACTTTAATCCATGGAACATCAGTAGAAACTTTTCCTTCTAAGCCGTCTTTACCTTTATTTCTAATTGATATCGGAAAATCTTCGGTGGTATTACGCTCAATCTCACCAATTTCTAATCTTTCAGGGCTTACGGAAAGCTCTGGCATCTCAGATTCATAACAATATACCCCCATATAGCCAGTTAAAATGATGTATTTGCCATATATGGCAACATGAGTGAGTATGTCATCATCAATCTCTTCTTTCCAGACTGATTTTCCTTTTGCTTCAAGATCAAAAGCTTGTATTTTTGAACCAGCAAGCCTATTATTGCTAATCATCGTTGCAACACCAAAAGCATATCCTGCATTAGAAGCAATCATTGTTGCTTCAGTAATATCACCAACTTTCTTGCTCCAGGATTTCTTCCCTGACTCTTTATTTATTGCAATTAAATTCCCTTCTCTGTCGTTAATGAAAATGTGTTCTTTGCCTATAAGGGGAGTTGAGCAAAAACTTATTCCTCCACTCATCTCATATGTCCAAACTAAATCACCTGTATCAACTTCAAATGCTGAAACTTCAAGAATTCGAGCATTGCTTGTAAATTGATGCCAGCAAATGTAAACATTCTCTTCATCACAGCTAACTCCACCTGAAAGAACATACTCATTTCCCAAATCGACTTCCCATATTAAGTCACCACCCTCAGAATCAAAAGCGTAAATAACAGAGTTAGGCAAAAAATAGATTGTTCCTTTTGAATAGTTTACTCCTAAATTAGAAGAGGCAGCAAACACAACATTATCTCTATAAGCTAAAGGCGTATCAAAAAACATTAAGTCTAATAAAAACATAGAACCTTTTAATTCTTGTGTCCATTCAACTGATCCATCTTCAGCATTCAGTTTTATCAAGTCTCCTGGTTCAGATTCAGTATCGTAATCTTTCCCTTCCACTTTTTTAGCGTAAAGAGTCTGCACATAAACTCCATCATCTGCAAAAAGAGGACTCCCAAAAATTGCACCCGGAACTCTTTCTGACCATTCCACATCACCATCAAAAGTAATAGCAGATACCCAAGATTCTCCTACACCTCTTTGTCCATAACCGTTACTGGTAGCAATATAAATTAGTTCTAACTCAGTAGCAATTACTGGCTTACCAAATGCAAGACGACCATCAACCTCTGCTCTCCATAATTCTTCACCCTCTTCTAAATCTATTGCAATCAATTCAGAACTACTACCTCTTATATCAGGCATATTTGGAACATATATAATATTATTAAAAACTGCACTGCCCTCTCCAAGCCGCGTATACTGACCACTTTCTCCTTCAAAAATCCAAGCTTCTTCAAATGGTGGCTGCAAAATACTATTAGAGAAACCTGTATTTTGTGCATCATGAAAGATACTTAACCATGGGTCTATCCCAAACTCATCAGGTTCATTTGCCTTCACGCCTAAATTAAAAGTGAAAGTTATACTGAATAAGAGAACTAACACACTAAAAAAGCTTACAATTTTCTTAAAGTAACTCATATTTCCTCCAAGAATTTTTGAAATAATTATAGCAAAAAGTTTATAAAAGTTAATGAGGCAAATTATTTAATAAATAAGTTGTCTCATTTAATTTTTCTTTTTGAATTATAAAAATACTGAGATTCTTCGCTAACGCTCAGAAAGACAAAAAAGGGGCTCAGAAAGACAAAAAAGTTGAAGGAGCGTATTTTGCTCCCGAAGGAACTCCTTGCGTGTCATTTCCTTGATTTTTCTTGTCATTCCCGCGATTCTTCTTGTCATTCTTAGCGATTGCGGGAATCCAGGGTTTTACTATATCATCTAATGAAAATGGAAACCCAGAATACTAAGAATAGAGCTATATTTCTACCTTCTGCAAAATGTGTAAAACAAACCCTCCATATATGTAAGTGAGGTAAAAATGACAATTTTGTCACTCTAAAATACAAAAAATGTTAAAAATTGGTCTGGATTCCCGATAAATACATTCGGGAATGACAGTTTGTAGACATTCGGGGATGACAAAGACAGATACTGAGATTCTTAAGGACATGTGCAAAATACGCACTTCGGAATGACGGTAGGGGTGTGTCACCCTGAGGAGCGTTTTTTAGCGACGAAGGGTCTCCTTTTTTGTAGTTAATTTCCCTTTATACCTCTTTCAGCTTAACCTACAGGAGAAAATAACTTTTATCAACATTTTTAATTTGAAGCAATGCAATGATTGCTTTTCACCAAGATTTTGGTTTAGGCAAATCGATAATGAATAGATTATTATTAATAATTAGATTATAATTTATACAATCAAAGAGCGAGAAATTTAAACAAAATCTTTTAAATAAAGATTTTAACTAATAAATAACTCTTTAAGGGGGAAATTAAAAAATGGCAAAAATATCTGAAATTTTAAGAAAAATAGACAAAAATAAATTTGAGATTCCATTAGATTATAAGAAGGGAATGAAAGTTCCAGGTATTATTTACATAAGTGAAGAAATGCTTAAAGTTATGGAGGGAGATTCTTCATTTGAACAGGTTGCAAATGTAGCAACTCTTCCTGGAATCGAACTTGCCTCTCTTGCTATGCCAGATATACACTGGGGATATGGCTTTCCGATTGGTGGTGTAGCAGCATTTGATATAGATTATGGAGTAATAGTTCCCGGTGGAATAGGCTACGATATTAATTGCGGAGTTAGGCTTATTAGCTCTAACCTGACGAAAGAAGAAATATTAAAAGTAAAAGATAGATTGGGGGCAGAATTATTTAATAATATCCCTGCTGGAGTTGGAATTAAAGGCAAAATAAAATTAACAGAAAAAGACTTTAAAGACCTTGCGTGTAGAGGTGCCGAATATATGGTCGATGCTGGATTTGGAATAAAAGAAGACTTAAATTTCATAGAAGAGGGAGGAAGACTAAAAGATGCTACTTTCGAATATGTTGGAGCAAAAGCAATAGAAAGGGGACTTCCTGAAGTTGGTACATTAGGAGCAGGGAATCACTTTTTGGAAGTACAAATTGTTAGCGAAATTTATGACGAGCAAATAGCATCCAAATTTAAAATAAAAAAAGACTATGCAACCATACTGATTCACACTGGTTCTCGTGGTTTTGGTCATCAAATTGCCTCAGATTATATAAAAGAAATGGAAAGAGCCACACAAAAATATGGAATTAATATACCAGATAAACAGCTTGCATGTGCACCTTTTGGGTCTAAAGAAGGCGAAGCTTATTATAAATCAATGTGTGCAGCAGCAAACTATGCCTGGGCAAATCGTCAAGCAATAACTTTCTGGGTAAGAGAAAGCTTTGAAAAAGTATTCGGCAAAAACTGGGAAAACTTGGGCTTATATATAATTTATGATGTTGCTCATAATATTGCAAAAATAGAAAATCATTCAATAAAAGGAAAACAAAAAAAGGTTATTGTTCATAGAAAAGGGGCAACAAGAGCTTTTCCCGCTCATACAGAAGGAATACCTGAATATTATCAAAATGTAGGACAACCAGTATTAATTCCAGGAGATATGGGAACTGAATCATATGTGGTTGTTGGCGAAGAGAAGGTTCTTTCTGAAACATTTGGCTCATCCTGCCATGGAGCAGGAAGACTTTTAAGCAGAAGCGCGGCTTCAAAAAAGGTAAATTTAGGTAAACTATTAAACGATCTAAAAGAATCCAATATAAGCATAATGAGCAAAAACAAAGAAGGCTTGAAAGAAGAGGCGCCCGAAGCCTATAAAGATGTAGAAAAAGTTATAAATACTTTGGAAGAAATTAAACTAATTAAGAAAGTAGCAAAAATGAAACCCTTAATTGTTATTAAGGGTTAGTTTGTTGTTTTGGTTTAGCGATTTCCGCTTGTGTTTGAGATTTATTATTTGAGTTGTTTTTTACTATAGAAGACAAGGAGTCATCTTTTGTCATATGGCTTTTACCCTCAAAAATTGCATTTTCTTCGATAATTAATCTCTTAGCTGATATTTCTCCAAATAATTTACCACTATTATGTATTTCAAGCTTATCTTCACAGTATATATTGCCACGAACCTCACCCATAACTGTAAGATTCTTAACTTTGACAGTGGCTTCAATTAAAGCACCTTCACCAATTATTAAATCGGCATTGTTGCCTTCAATCTCACCTTTAAAATTACCATCTATTCTAACATTACCATCTATCTCGAATTTACCGTCAATTTTCGTCCCTTTACCTAGAAATGAAGCAGAAGTAGCCTTCTGCACTGGTTTTTCGGGTTTACTACCAAATGCTGTCATTTTGTTTCTCCTTTATTTGAAAAAATTATGGTTGTACTAAAGTGTTATCAATAATTATTTGATAACCTGTGACGTTATTAAAACTATCTGGATAAAATCCAGAATATGCTATTATTTGCCCTTTGTTAACTTCTTTGCCTTCATAAACTAAAGGCTTATTGCAGAAAAGGTAACGAGTTAATATAGTATGACCGTTATCAGAAGGATGTTCTATTTCTATTATATAGATTTTGTTCTTTAATTCATAAATCTTTTTAATTTTACCATTTGCAGTTGCCCTAACAGGTGTTCCATAAGGAGTACTTAAAACAATTCCAGGTCCATTTAAATACTTTTGAGAATTAATAACGGAACCAGCTACTGGATAGCCAGAGGGGGTAATTGACATCAATTTTTTATAACTTTTCTCTCTCTCGATGGAATCTTTAATTAACTTATCGGTAGCTTCTTTATCGATGGATGTTTTATTTCCAGATGCAGGATGTACACGATCATATACTTTAGCGTTTTTCGAAAAAATATCAGCAAATGTAACAGTTGAATATTTAATTTTTAAATTTCTTTTAACTTCCTCATCTATTGAAGAAACATCTCTAAGAAAGTTATCAATAGCTTGTAGATCAGATTTTAGCTTGATAAGATCTTCCCTGACTTTAATTTCATCAACCGACATTTGATTAATTGAGGAGGCTGCAACAGTGCTCTCACTCAAAAGAGAAACAACTTTTGTCCTGTAAAAATTATATTTATAGATTGAAAACGCAAAAAAACTAACAATTAAACAGATAACTGATAAAAGAATTATTCTCTTCTTGTTATCAATTTTAATTTCTGTTGTTTTAAAACCAAAATCTGAAACAATAAGAAGTTTTGAAATATGTTCTCTTTTCTTCATTTTAATCACTCCTTAAAAAGTCTCGGGGTCAATTGCTTTCCCGTCCCTTCTTACTTCATAATGAACATGTGAATGAGTCGCAGTGCCAGTTGCTCCAGCTTTAGCTATAATTTGCCCTCTTTTTACTTTATCACCAACATTAACAAGTAACTTGGAGCAATGAGCGTATAAAGTTTCTATTCCATCACGATGATAAATTTTCACAGTATAACCATAACCTCCTGCCCATCCAGCTTCATTAACTATACCATCAGCAGTTGCTTTAACAGGAGAACCATAAGAAGCAGTAATATCAGCCCCTGTGTGAAAATCAGGAATTCTGAATATTGGATGTATTCTCCAACCAAATCCTGGACTTATTGAACCAGAAACTGGAAAACCTCTCGGAGTTTTGGCGTCCAACTCTTTGTAATCGTCAGCAGAAGCTTTACCTATCTCTAAATCTCTTTTCCGCTGTTCAGCAAAAGAGTCAAGCTTATTTACCTCTTCTTCCAGAGAAAGAACGTAAGAAAGGCTAAAATCTACTCCTGTAAAATAACCTAAATTTTTCTCGGAATTTTTAAAATAATCCTCTACATTTAATTCTTTTTTCTCCAACCCCAAAGTATTTCGCACTTCTTTATTCAAACTTTCAATATAGGGAAGTTTTTCTTTTATTTTATTAATTGATTCTCTTATCTTGGAAGTTTCACTTTCAATTGAGTATAATTCATCAGCCATTATTTGCTGCTTTTCTTGGACTGAAAAACTTGTAGCTTTCACGTATTCAGCTCTATAAAAAGAAAAACTGCTTACAAACCGAAAAATAAACATAGAAAAAGCAAAGATAGCAATTATTATTAAATACAATAAACTTTTCGTTATACGGAAAGAGCGGGACGAACCTCGCTCCGGTATATAAATAATACTAAAACTTTTCTCTTTTTCTGCCATTTGCTCCTCAGCTCTAAAATAAATGTTAGAAACTTTCAAAGCTATTTTTTCTAAAATTAAAATAAACAAAAAAGATTTGTCAAGGCTTTAGAAAAAAATATTAAAAAAATATTTAAAGCCTTGACAAACTTGAGCTAAAAATTTAGCTTCCTCTTTACTTTTCCTCCATAACTATACACTCTAAAGGACATACTTCAGCACATGTCCCATCACCATCACAGGTTTCAGGTCGTACAAGAACTACAACATCATCAACTAGCTCCAATGAATTAGTTGGGCAATTTTCGATGCATATCCCACAACCAGTACAACATTCTTTGTCAATCGTAGGTCTTTTAGCCATTAAATAAAAGCCTCCTTTTTCAAATATAATTTTTTTATGGTTTTATTTTTATAGTTTATACCTTAAAAATAACTCTTTTCAACAATTAAACTTTTTATTATTTTATAATAAAAGTTGATATGAAAAATTTTAATTTAAACTTATCTCTTTTCTTAACATTTCTTAAAGTAGGTGCTTTAACATTTGGTGGCGGTTATGCAATGATTGGAATACTAAAAGAAGAGATAGTTGAGAAAAAGAAGTGGCTTAATGAAAAAGAATTTTTTGAGATTACCGCGATAGCAGAAATGACCCCAGGTCCCATTGCAATTAATATGGCAACATTTGTTGGAAGAAAGTTTGGAGGATTCATTGGAGCGATTTTTGCTACAACAGGTGTGGTGCTACCTTCATTTTTAATAATTTTAACAATAGCTATTTTTTCAGGGAAGTTTTTAGAAAATACTTATGTTAAAAGTTTTATATATGGAGTTATTGTAGCCATTGTCGCACAGCTTGCAAAAGTAAGTTTTAATTTTATTAAAGGAATTAAAAAAACAGTTTTAACAATTTCCATATTTTTCGCATCATTGTTATGCGCATTGTTTCTAAATATAAGTGTTTTCTACATTATTTTAGCTTCTGGTTTAATAGGAATTATATTAGAAAGGAACTGAAACTTTATAAAAAAGATGCTCATAAAATTATTCACAACATTTTTTCTAATTGGACTTTTCACCATTGGTGGCGGGTATGCAATGATTCCAGTTATTCAAAAGGAAGTTCTTTTAAATAGATGGCTCACTTCCCAACAATTCAATGAAATTCTTGCAATTGCAGAAATGACCCCAGGTCCTATTGCAATCAATATGGCGACATTTGTTGGATACAAAATGAATGGCATCTTGGGCGCGATTTTTGCAACAACTGGAGTGGTGCTACCTTCATTCATAATAATTCTCCTAATTTATAAAGCCTACGAGAAATATAAAAAAAATAAATTTGTAAGAAAATTTATGAGTGGAATACTTCCAGCTGTAAGTGCAATTATAGCAAGTGCTGCAATAACAATTGGGAAAGATACAATTACCTCACCGCTCGCATTAATACTATTTATATGCACATTTATTATTCTATATAGAACTAAGTTAAACTTAATATTTGTTTTACTGATCTCTGGAATAATAGGATTATTTATCTTTTAAAATTACTTAGAAAATACTGTAATACTTACATTCCGTAAGACCCTGACTTGGACAACTTTTCATAAAAGAGAGAAAATCTGATAATTTAGCTATCGCAAGAGCAACTACAGTATCTGCTGCACCATAATAAAGCTTAAGCTCATCGTTTTGTTTATTAACTATTACTCCAGTGGGAAAAACCACTCCTGGAACATCTCCTATAACCTCATATTCTTCTTTTGGCGCAAATATCCATTTATCAGTTCTTGAAATAACTTTTGTCGGATCGTCCAAATCTAACAATGCTGCCCCTACTCTATAAAGCTTACCGGAAGCTGTGTCTCTAACACCATGATATATTATTAACCAACCCTCTTCTGTTTCAATTGGTGGAGGACCTAACCCAACTCTATTACTGTCCCACCAACCAGGTCTTGGAGATATTAATATTTGGTGTTCACCCCAATGTATTAGATCAGGTGAAAAAGATATCCATATATGTGCCTCTCCCCTAATAATAGGTCTATGAATTAAAGCATATCTACCTTTAATAAGTCTTGGAAAGAGAGATGCATCCTTATCTTCGGGTGGGACTAAAGCTCCAAACCTTTCAAAATTTTTAAAATCCTTTGTTAATATTAAAGAGACCAAAGGACCTCCTCTTGAAAAAGATACATAAGTAATTGCATACTCTTTATGATCAGAAAGCCAAACTATTCTTGGGTCTTCTAATCCCCATCTTTCCTCCATAGAATATTCATCTGGAGCAAGAGTTGGGTTAGGAGATATTTCCCAATTACTTTTTCCGTCAGGGCTTTTGGCAATTGTAAAATGAGAGAAACCTCGCAGATCTTCAACTCTTACTAAAAGTAAAGTTTCACCATTTAATTCAATAGCTCCAGGATTAAAAACAGAATTAACCGGATAGGGCCATTTATCTGCTGTAAGAATAGGATTGCCTTTATAACGGCGTAAGAAATGATTTGGATAAAGAATATCTTTTTCCATAAAACTTACCTCCTCTAAATCTATAATTCAATTCTCACTTCTTTAAGCTCAGCATCCCAAAAAACTTCTGCACCAAAAGCCTCGGATATAAACCTTATAGGTACAAAAGTTCTACCATTCTTTATTTCGGGCGCTTCTAATAAAGAAAATTCTTTACCATCAACATAAGCTTTTTTTGAGTCTATGAGTAATATAATGGTCTTACCTTCAAAAATAATTTTTACCTGACCTTTTCCTATACTGGCATCCCAAAAAACTTCTGCTCCAAAAGCCTCGGATATAAACCTTATAGGTACAAAAGTCACTCCGTTCTTAATATAAGGAGGAACATCAAGCAAAACCTTATTGTTTCCAACAAAAGCCTCTGTTTTACCAATGTATAGTTTTACAATTAACTTTTCTTTTGAAATATTTAAATTAATTGGGATCTCTGCTTCTCCTCCGTTTGATTTTATAACTAATGTATCTTTGTATTCACCTTTCTTAAGAGGCTCTTTGAAAGTTAAAATTACTTCTTTGCTTTCTCTGCTCTTAAGTGAAAATTTGCTACTTGAAACTTTAAATACTGTATTTTCCTCTTTTAAACGTATTTCTACATCTAATTTGCTTCCACCATCATTCTTTACAATGAAAGTAAAGGAAAAAGATTCTTTTTCTTTTAAAGTAATTGATATTTCCTTTACTTCTTTTGAATCTTTACCCAATATAGATAATATTGGTGGTGGTTCTAAGCATCGTATTTTAACCGGTACTGCGATATCGCCAGCATTTGACTTTATAGTTAACTCACACGTGTAACTCTTTCCTGCTTCTAATAATTTCAAATCAACAATAACGCCAACTTCAAGGTTTCCTTTTTCTTCAATAGAAAAACTTGCTTGTTCAACTTTTAACCAGTCAACAGGAGAACTAATACTCCCCTCTAAGGTCTTGTTTCCATAATTTTTGATAATAATAACTTTTCTAATATTATCAGGTAAATCGCCAATAACTACATCGCCAAAATCTAAAGATTCAGGTTCAACAACTAATTTAGAAGAAACAACTTTTATAGTAACTGGAATTTCTGCATCTCCGCCATCACTATTTATATTAATCGTGCCCTTGTATTCACCTGGCTCCACTAAAGAAGTATCTGCTTCTACCTTTATTTTTACTGAGTTAGCTTCAAAACTTTTTTTAGAAAAAGAAATAAAGCTTAAATCAGTTTTTAAACTACCTTTAATTGGTCCCTCTTTTTTATTGCGAATATTTAGCTCAAGAGTGATTTTTTCGCCTTTGCTTATTTCTCCAAAGTTGAGCTCATAGGGGGAATAGTCGAGTTCTGGTTTTGGAAGAAATTTAAATTTAACATTAATAGTTTTAGATCCTCCATTTGATTCGACAAAAAGTTTTTCTAAAAACTCTCTCGATCCAAAATCTTTTCCTGCAGCACTTACACTTATCTCAAGTTTTTCAAGAAATGATAAAGAAAACTTATCCGCAGAAACTTTAAGTTTTCCAGATGACGGTTTTATTGAACCTTCCAATTTACCAGTAGTGCCAATATTTGTTATAGTAAACTTACCTGTTAATTCACCATCAAAAGGAGCTGTGCCTAAATTAAGTTCTTCAGATGAAACTTCTAAAGTAGGTTTACTTGGGCGCTCTATACCAAGTTCATAAACATATAAGCTATTATCAGGAGCTCTATCATACAAATAAAATGTGTTTTGCTCTAATTTCCAGGTTTGAATATTAAAACTGATTTTCTTCTTATCTTTTATATCAATTGCATCTTTTTTTATAGAGAATTCTACAAAATCAGAGACTTCATCCATTTTGACTATACTTACCTCAAGATTTATTTTCTCAAGACCTGCACCTCCAGTTGCACCATGAATCCACTTATATGTATAAATGGTATTTTTACTTCCATCTTTTCTCATAAGAATAAGATATTCAAATGGATCAAATGAATCAAAACTACTTGTTCCATCAATATCGATGCAGAGACCAACTAATCCAGTTTTCTCATTTTTAAAATTAAAAGTACCATATGGATAAACTTTGAAAAATATTTTATTTGGCTCATCTTTCACATAAACTTCTTTAATATCAAAAGCATTCGGTGTATCCATTGGATCTTCAATTACCTTCTCGTAAACATTAGAGGCTGTTGAATTATAAATGGAACCAAATAAAACAATTAATATTAAGAGACAAACAACATTCCTTCTTAAAAACTTCATAATTTACCCTCCTCTTTTTTCTTATAGTCTTCAATGGCTGCTTTTAAGGCATCTGCTCCAAGATTTGAGCAGTGATACTTATTTGGCGGCAACCCTCCTAAAGCTTCAGCAACCATTTTATTTGTGATTTCAAGTACTTCATCGATTGTTTTGCCAATAGCCATCTCGGATACCATGGAAGAAACTGCTATGGCTGCTACACAGCCAAAAGTTTTATATTTAACATCTATAAGTTTATTATCTTCAACTTTTATATAAAACGTCATTATATCGCCACATACAGGATTTCCAACCTCCCCCACACCATCCGCATCCTCTATTTCGCCAACATTCCTTGGATTCTTAAAATGTTCAATTACTTTCTCATTATACATAAATACCTCCTAAATATATTATTCCTTATATAGAGGCGAGATTTTTCTGAGTTTTAAAACAATTTCTGGTAAAACTTCTAAAAATTTATCTACCTCTTTTTCTGTATTGTCTAAACCCAAAGTTATGCGAAGAGAACCCTGGGCATCAACCGGATCAAGCCCTATTGCGCTAAGAACATGTGAAATTTTTAAAGAATGGGAGCTGCAAGCAGAACCAGTTGAAACCGCAAAACCTTCTGCGTCCAGCAAGAGAATCAAAGATTCTCCTTCAATGTATTTTATGGAAAAATTGGCATTTCCGGGAAGCCTGTTTTCTCTGTCACCATTTAAAATAACATAAGGTATTTCAGAGATAACTCCATCAATAATTTTATCTCGTAATTTCGCAGTTTGACTCATTCTTTTATCGAGTTCAGAAATTGCTAAAAAGGAGGCTTTACCCAAACCAACAATTCCAGGAGTATTGTAAGTCCCTGATCTTTTACCCTTTTCATGTCCTCCGCCATCCATTAATGGCATTATTCTTGTACCTTTCCTTATATAAATTGCACCAACTCCTTTAGGACCATAAAACTTATGAGCCGATAGTGAAAGCAAATCGCAACCTAAAGAATCAACATTCACTGGATAATTTCCAACAGCCTGGACAGCATCAGTGTGTAAATATACTCCTCTTTCTTTTGTAATTTTACCTATTTCTTCTATAGGTTCGATTGTTCCTATTTCGTTATTAGCAAGCATTACTGAAACTAATATGGTATCACTTCTTATATTTTTCTTTACATCATCAGGGTTAACAAACCCTTTTCCATCAACCGGAAGAATAGTAATTTCATATCCTAATTTTCTTAAGCTTAGTGCAGCATTTAAAACTGCATGATGCTCAACGCTACTTACAATTATGTGCTTTCCCTTATCCCTTAAAGCAAGCGCTACACCTTTTATAGCCATATTATCAGATTCAGTGCCAGAAGAGGTAAAGTAAATTTCAGATACATCTGCTCCAATTAGTTTCGCTACACTGTCACGGGCATCCTCAATAGCTTCAGAAGCCTCAACTCCTTCATAGTGTAAGCTTGATGCATTACCGAACTTATCAGAAAAATATGGTAGCATAGCTTCTAAAACTTCTTTACGAACTGGTGTAGTAGCAGCATGATCAAAATAAATTCTATTCATAAATTTAACCCCTACTCATGCTTGTTAAATTCATAATATAAATTATAAATTACCATTATCCATCCAAAATTCACCAGAATATATAATATTGCCATTTGAAATTTTCAAGATATCAATTGGTTTCAAAGCAAGACCTCTTTCATCAAACCCCATAAAGGATGTATTAAATTCATCTTTTTTAAATTTTGACCCTTTCAGTTTGGATATCATATTCTTATCGAAAGAGATTGATTTATTATTATAAAGAACTTCATAAAGAAATACTATTTCATCATAACCTAAAGCACCATATAGGTCAGGCTCAATCCCAAATTTTGATGTGTAAGTTTTATAAAAAGAAGAATTTGCAAACTTTTCTTTCTTTTCGTAAAAAGGCAAAATTACATAAACATTATCTAAGTTAGGATCACTTAAAAATTCAGAATCTGGAATATCATTTAAAGCAAATATTGCATTAATCTTTAATGCATCTTTTGCAATTTTGAGTGCTTTTTCATAAAGATTAGAGTCAGATAAAATGAAAATAACTTCAGGATTTACTACTTTAAGTCTTTCAAGGCTTGCAGACAGATCAACGGATGAATTAGTACTATTAAAGGGCTCTAATGCAATACTTGCCCCAACTTTCCTAATATCTTCGAAACCTTTAGCAATACTCAAAAACGATGAAACAGAGTCATCATATAGAACAGCCAATTTATTCTTCTTTAAAACATAAAAAAAATAAAGAGCTGTCAGTCTACCTACATTATAAGGGTTCTGGTTGAATAATAAAACATTATCAACATTGTCAATTATTTTCTCATCAAATGCAAGAGATATAAAAGGTTTTCCATATAGATTAGCAATGTGTTTAGCAACCTGCGAGCATTTAATAGATGGAACTCCCATAAGAATAGAAGCATGCTGTGAATTGCAAAGATCTCTAAAAGCATTTGCTGTCTTTTCGGGACTGTTCATTGTATCAATTATTTTTAATTTAATAGAATAGGGAAAATCTTTGTTTGAATTTACCTCAGAAAGTGCAAGATTTCTTCCATTATTTAAACTTTGTGTAATATTTTTAAGGTTTGTAGAAGTATCTTCTGCAATACCTACAATTACAACATTTTTTCCGCTACAGGAAGATAATAGACACACTAAAAGAAGAATTACTAATACGAATCTTTTCAAAAACTAAGTGCCTTCCAACTTAATAAGAGGAGTATCAAAAAAGTGGTCTAATAGATTATAAAAATCTTCATTTGGTTTTAGAGAATTGAAATCATAATCACTACTAAAAGATGAAGTAGTATGAAACTCATTTATGTTTGTATATGTAAGGTTAATTCCATTACCTACTAATGTAAGAACCTCAAGAAAGGGGCCCAGAGTTGATTCTTCCAAGTTTTCATTAATAATATTTGCAAAGTTAATTAATACGTATGGAATATTATTCCCTGATGAAGAATCTTTATTAAAAGCTTTTATTTCTTTTAAAAGAGATGTAAGGTCTGATTCGACGTTACTTTGATTAGTTGCAAATGAATTAATCGTTTCTTCAACTGCCGTCCTAAAATTATCTTTTGTTCCAAATATATCTCTAAGAGTTAAAGTTTTATAGAAATCCTGAACGTCTTCTTCGTCACTTATGTTGTAGCCTTTCTCTAAAGCTAAATCTTTATAAGTTTTAAGATTAAGAAGCTTCATATCTTTAAGGCTTGAAAAAACAGGTTTAATCTTATAGCCTGAAATGTTCAAATCAAAGGCTGTCTCAAAGTTATTAGAGTTTAAATATTCTAAAAAGCCATTATAGTCAGAAACCATGCTATCCCATAAACTTTCAATAAAATGTTTATCTTTAGAATTCTTCATCTCTTCTGCTCTTTCAGCATTTATTTCATTTATATTTTCAAGTCGATCAGAAGAATTTTTTATTGCTTCACTAAAAGGAGAAGGAGACCCTCCTCCTTCTCCTTTTCCTGAAAATGGAGAGGAATAGGAAAAAGAAAGAAATTTCCCAAGTTTTTCTGTTTCAACACCTGGAAGAATTTGTTGAAATAGAAGCTTGGGAGCATCCGCAACCATTATATTAAATATTCCAGCTCCGCCAATTTCTGTATCACCATCAACTATTCTATAATATCTTGAAGCAATTTCCCCATCATCTTCAATACTTATTTCAAGCTTGAAACGAGAGGCATCACTTAAAGTATTCTGAATAGGACCCCTAAGAAGGAAAACTTCAGATGGTAAGGATATTACTGTTAGATTCTTTAATTCATCAGGAGGTAAAAGTTCTAAATTTTTCTCTAAAATCTTCCTTGCAAAAATAATAGAATCTCTGCCAGAGAAAGATAAACTTGCATTATATACTGATTTAGCAGGCTCAATATATTTTGGGTTATTAATTAAAGGGTGTATAATACCATTATAGGGAGCGAAAAGACTTTGAATTTCGGAAGAGTTAATTATATTAGCAGTGGAGTCATAATTTGGGCTTACTTTTATTAAGGCTGTAGCCCCTTCGCTTAAATTATAAATAGCGAACCCAAGATTATTAGAAATTGAAACAAGGGAGTCTATATTTAGTAAGCTTTGACTGATAATAAAACAATCCATCTGAAGTGAACAAGTGCCAGCATATGAAATTGCATCTGATAAATTCCTAAATTGAGATTTATTATTTAAAGCTTCTCCCAAACTAAAAACTGAAATTCCAACAAATACTATCAAAAGAATTGATATTGCAATCAAAACAACTGATTGTCCATCTTCCTTAAAAAAAATCTTATTCATCATCAGTCTGCACTCACTCTTCTAAAAATTAAAATTTATTAAATATATGTTAGAATAAATAAAATCATTTTCAAGTGTTATAGTAACGCTTTTTTTCAATCTGTTTGACCACATTTTCTTTTATTATATAATTTTATTTAGATTATTAGCAGTTAAAAAGAGGTGAAAATGATTAAGGAAACAAGAGCTGAAGCATTAGAATTACTTTCTAAAAATCCTTTTAACTTAAACCCACCAGATACTTTTTACCCTGTATCAAAATCAACAGAGGAACTTACAAATATTGCTAAGCAGGTACGGAGAGACATAATTCTTTCAACATATGCAGCTGGTTCAGGGCATCCTGGAGGATCGCTCTCTTCAGCTGATATGTTAACGGTGCTTTTCTTTAACCATCTTAAACATAAACCATCCGATCCAAGATGGGAAGAAAGAGATAGAGTTATTTTCTCTAAGGGACATGTTTCTCCTTTATTATATGCATTATTTGCTGAGACAGGTTATTACGATAGAACAATGTTAGCAACATTTAGAGAGTTTGGCTCCTCACTTCAAGGGCATCCTGCATCCAACAGATTAAATGCAGTCGAAGTTAGTACAGGCTCTTTAGGGCAAGGACTTTCAGTTGGTGTGGGTGAAGCTCTTGCTTTTAAGTTAGATGGTAAAAAGCAGAGAGTCTATGTTTTGAATGGAGATGGTGAGTCTCAGGAGGGCCAAATTTGGGAAGCTATTATGGCTGCCGCTCATTATCACCTTGATAACTTAACAGTTTTCTTTGATTATAACAATCTTGAAATTGATGGTTGGATAGAAGACGTAATGGGAATAGCGCCAATTGAAGATAAATTTAAATCGTTCAACTGGCATACAATTATAATCGATGGTCATGATATTTCTCAGATAGATGAAGCAATTAAACAAGCTAAATCAAATATTGATAGACCGACAGTCATTATAGGCAACACAATTAAAGGAAAAGGAGTATCTTTTATGGAAAACAATGCTGACTGGCATGGCAAAGCGCCTAATCGAGAGCAAATGTTAAAAGCATTGCAGGATATAGAAAGCGAGGAGATATAATTATAAATGGCAAACTTAAAAAAAACACCTTTATACGATGAACATGTTAAATTAGGAGCTACAATTGTTCCTTTTGCAGGTTTCGAGATGCCATTAAATTTTTCATCAATAATTGATGAGCACCTTGCAGTAAGGGACTGTGCTGGTATTTTTGATGTATCACATATGGGAGAGATTGAAATTGCTGGTCCAGATGCTATTAAATTTTCTGACTATCTATGCACAAATCGTTTAACTGATATGAATGATGGAGACATCAAATACACTATTATGTGCTATGAAGATGGCGGAGAAGTAGATGACCTTTTAGCATATAAGATTAATGAAGAAAAAGTTCTACTTGTAGTAAATGCTTCAAATATCGACAAAGATTTTGAGCATATTCTTAAAATTAAGAAGCTAAGGTCTGACTTTAATATTGAAGTATCAAATTTATCAGATAATTTTGGTCAAGTGGCTTTTCAAGGTCCGAGGGCAGAAGAAATATTACAAAAACTTACTGATTGTCAATTAGAAAATATTAAATTTTTTAAATTTCAAAATATTCCCGTTCTTGGAATCGAAACAATTACCTCAAGAACAGGGTATACTGGTGAAGATGGATTTGAAATTTTAACTAAGCCAGAGGACACTCCCAAAATATGGAATGGCATCCTTAATGCTGGGAAAAATTTTGGAGTGAAACCCTGTGGTTTAGGAGCAAGAGATACTTTGCGTTTTGAAGCCTGTTTATGGCTTTATGGAAATGATATAGATGAAACAACAAACCCATTAGAAGCCGGGCAGACATTTGCGGTCAAATTAGACAAGGATTTCATTGGAAGAGAAAAACTCTTAAAAGTGAAAGAAGAGGGAGTAAAGAGAACTTTAGCTGGGTTTTTTATCTCTGGTAATTCCATACCAAGGCATGGAATGGACATTTTAAAGAATAGCGAAAAAGTTGGTTATGTTACAAGTGGAAGTTTCTGCCCAAAAATTAAGAAAGTTGCTGCCTTGGGTTACATACCAACTGAACTTAACAATATTGGTGAAACATTTGAAATCCCAATTAGAGGAAAAGAAGAAATAGCAACCTTGGTTCCTAAGCCATTCTATAAAGGAACTTCTGGAAGAAAAGATAGAAGATAACAATTAAAAAATAATTAAATAAAGGAGAATGCTGTTTATGAAAATTTCTTATCGTTCACAAACTTGCACCGCTGAGGGTGCTTTTGAAATTTTAGCAAAAGCTAATGCGCTTGAGCGCGAAAAGGGCATCAAGGTTATCCATCTTGAAATTGGAGAGCCTGATTTTACAACTCCAAAAAATATAAGGGAAGCTTGCAAAAAAGCCATCGATGAAGGTTATACTCATTACACTCCTGCAGCAGGAATGCCAGAACTCAGAGAAGCTGTAAGCGAGCATTTATCTAAAACAAGAGGAATTAATACTGACCCTGAAAATGTTTTAATTAGTGCTGGAGGCAAACTTTTGATATTTGCAGCCTGTACGGTTTTCTTAGAAGAAGGAGATGAGGCAATATATCCTGATCCCGGCTACCCGCCATACAGATCAGCAATAACCTTAGCTGGAGGTAAGCCAGTTCCTCTTACTCTCTCATGTGAAAACGATTATAAGGTTGATATTGACCAGCTTGCTTCATTAATTACCCCCAATACAAGACTTATAATTTTAAACTCGCCTCACAATCCAACAGGTTCAATGCTATCTAAAGATGACCTTCTACAAATATCAGAAGTCATTAAAGATTCGAATGCGGTTGTATTTTCTGATGAAATTTATTCACAATTAATATATGCCGATGAACCTCATATAACTATTGCGAGTATGCCCGGAATGAGAGATAGAACAATATTAATGGATGGTATGTCGAAAACCTTTGCGATGACAGGGTGGAGATTGGCTTATGCTCTTATACCTACCGAATATTATGTTCCAATGCAAAAAATAATAAGTAATACAGTCTCCTGTACAACCACTTTTGTTCAAGTAGCTGGGGTAGAAGCTTTAAGAGGCGATCAAACAGAAGTTAAACAGATGTATAATGAATTCAAAGAAAGACGTGATTTAATCGTAAAGCTTATAAATGAAATTCCAGGAATGCATGTAAAGGTACCAAAAGGAGCTTTCTATGTGTTTGTAGACGTAAGAGAAATTCTACAGAAATATGGATTGAACTCAAAAGGTTTAGCTGATCGTTTCTTGTATGAGGCTGGGGTTGCCTGTCTTGGTGGAAGTTCATTCGGAGAAGCAGGAGAGGGCTATATAAGGTTTTCTTATGCAAACTCAAAAGAAAATTTAATTGAGGCAGCGCGGAGAATAAAAGAGAATTTGTATAACAATTACAAAATTTAAAAATCACTGATGTTTATTACAAGAGAGTTTACATTCTCTGCTGCACACAATTTAACCAACTATCATGGTAAATGTGAAGAGCTTCATGGTCATACTTTTAAGCTTTCTATAACCTTAGAAGGTTCGCTAAGAGAAGAAGATGGAATGATTATTGATTTCGTGATCTTAAAAAGTATTGTTCAAGAAAACATATTAAATCTACTTGACCATAAGTATTTAAATAACATATTCAAAAATCCCACTTGTGAGAATATTGTCGAGTGGATTTTCAATAAATTGAACCCTCTTCTAATGGGAGAGAATTATTCCTTATATGAAGTAAGATTGTGGGAAAGCAATGAAAGCAGTGTTACACTCAGGAGAGAAATAGAGTGAGAGATGTTCAGAATGAATTAGATTATCGCGAAATTAGTCTCGATAGGGTTGGAGTAAATGGGGTTATATATCCAATAACGGTTTTGGATCGCGCTAACAAAACACAGGAGACATACGGTAAAATCAATCTTTACGTTGACCTACCAAAAGAGTTTAGAGGAACTCATATGAGCAGATTTATTGAAATTTTAAACAAACACAGAAAGAATGTTAACCTTAGTTCTTTAAGAGAGATTTTGACTGATACTAAAGCTGAATTAAATGCTAAAAATGCTCATATTGAAATTGAATTTATGTATTTCGTCAGTAAAAAAGCTCCTATATCAAAAATTGAGAGTTTAATGAATTATGTCTGCAAATTTATTGCTTTAGAAAATGATAAGTTTGACTTTATTCTTGAAGTCGATATTCCAATCCATCTTGTTTGCCCTTGCTCAAAAGAAATCTCTGAATTTGGAGCACACAACCAGAGAGGTGTTGCGAAAATTTCAATAAGAATGAAAAAGCTCGTTTGGATCGAAGAAATTATTGATATCGGGGAAAAAGCAGCTTCAGCTCCTGTTTTTGCTCTTCTTAAGAGAGAAGATGAAAAATATATAACTGAACAGGCATATCTTAATCCACGATTTGTTGAGGATGTTGCAAGAAATATCTCTTTAGCACTTGACAAAGATAATCGAATTATATGGTACTATGTAGAAATTATAAGCATAGAGAGCATACATAACCATAATGCTTACGCATGTTTAAGTAGAGACAAAAGAGAAAATGCCAATAAAGATTGTAAGCATTTGTGAGCTTTTCGAAGAACTCAGAAAAATTGGAGTCGATGAGAGAGCTTTTCCAATTTTTAGAGATAAAGCAAATTTATTGCTTCTTAAAATTTATGATATAGATTCGAGAGCAGCAACGATCTTAAAGCAAGAATTCTTAAGTGCTGGCGGAGATGCAGCAATTCATAAAGACGTTATAAAGTTCGAAAAGGCTACTACTTCAGTATTGTTAATTGGAACTATGAGGACTTACAATGAGGTTTTAAGAAAGCTCGAATATCAACCATTCTTTGGATTAGATTCTATTAGAGAAGAATTAAAGGAAGCAATTTTAACTTTAGAAGTACAGAATACTCAAGAAAATACTCATAAAACTCCTAAAATTATGGGGATACTTAATGTATCCCCTGATTCATTCTACAGTGGGAGTAGATTATTGGACGAATCTTCGGTTCTAAATAGAACCGAAGAAATGATTAAAGAGGGTGCCGATATATTAGATGTAGGAGGAGAGTCAACCAGGCCTGGGGCTCTACCGCTAAGTGATGAGGAAGAACTGAATAGAGTTATACCTGTAATTTCAAGCATTAGAAAAAAATTTATAGATATCCCAATATCAGTTGATACTTATAAAGTAAAAGTAGCTAAAGAAGCAATCGAAGCGGGAGCTACTATATTAAACATAATTAGTCTTACAGAAGAGATGATTGAATTTCTTGAATGTATCGAAACCCCATTCATATTTATGCATATGAGGGGTACACCAAAAGATATGCAAAATTATACAGATTACTCTGATGTTATAAAAGAAATCTTATTATATTTTCAAGAAAAAATAACATATCTTGAGAAGAGAGGAATAAAAAGAGAACGTATGATAATTGATCCGGGAATTGGTTTTGCAAAAACAGCAAAACAAAATTTTGAAATTTTAAGGTCTCTTAAAGCTTTTAAAATTTTTGGATTACCTGTCTTAGTTGGACACTCAAGAAAAAGCTTCTTAGGAAAACTATTAAATGAAGCAGAGCCAGAAGAGAGGCTTTCTGGAACATTAGCAGTTACAGCTTATGCTGCTATGAACGAAGCCGATATTATAAGAGTGCACGATGTGAAAGAAAACATTGAAGTATTAAAAGTTATTGAAGAAATACAGTTATGCCAAGAGCTTACTTAAGTATTGGCTCAAATTTAGGAGATAGAATTAATTATATCAACAAAGCAATAGAAAAACTAAAGCAAAATAATATAAAAATTATTAAGTCATCAAACATAATTGAAACTGAACCATATGGATATAAAGAACAGGGAAAGTTCTTAAATATGGCAGTTGAGATAGATTCAGACCTTGAGCCTTTTGAATTAATGAAACTAATCTCAAGAATTGAGTCTGAATTAGGTAGAATTCGAACAGTACGGTGGGGACCGAGAGTAATAGATATTGATATAATATTTTATGATTCTTTAATAATTAATGAGCCTGACCTTAAAATCCCTCATCCAGATATGCAGAACAGACTGTTTGTTCTAAAACCCTTGCAAGAGATTGCTCCAGATTTCGTGCACCCTGTACTTAATAAAACAATTACTGAGCTTTTAGAAAGTTTAAAGCACTAAGCCAATTTCGTCATTCAAAAGTGCGGTATTATCGCACATGTCGCACTCAGTCATTCCGAAGTGCGGTATTATCGCACAAGTCCTTAAGGATCTCAGTATCTGTCATTCCCGAAAGTCTACAAACTGTCATTCCCGAACTCCGCCAAACTGTCATCCCCGAATGTATTTATCGGGGATCCAGACCAATTTTTGTTTTGATAGGTATTATAAAAGAAGGAGATCCTTCGGTCGCAGAATACGCTCCCTCAGGATGACACACCACAACAGTCATTCCGAAGTGCGGTATTATCGCACACGTACTGAGGAATCTCAGTTTTCGCATTTCCATCATTGCAAATGGTAGGTCTATGTTTATTTTTGCATGCGACGGCAAAATGAGGAGTTCCTTCGGTCACAAAATAAAGATACGCTCCCTCAGGATGACAGTGGGGGAGGAGGTCATTCTGAGCGAAGTGAAGAATCTCCTCATTTAATCTTTTCAGTGTAAAACAGACATTCTTGTCTGTTCTTTCTTCTCCTTTTTATTCATATTTGTGTTTGACGAACTTTAGATAAGGAGACCCTTCGTCGCTGAGATGAGTGCTCCTCAGGGTGACGGGGGTGGTATGTCATCCCCGAACTCCGCCAAACTGTCATTCCCGAATGTATTTATCGGGATCCAGAACTCTTTTCTTTAACATTTTTCGTATTTAGGAGTGACAAAATTGTCATTTTTACCCCACTTATATATATGGAGGGATTATTTTCTTTTGTTATTTCTTCCGTCATTCTTAGCGATTGCGGGAATCCAGATTCTGCTTTCAAAAATTTATTTCTTTTTTCCTTCCTTTTCCTTGACTTTTATAAATATTGGTTTAACTTATAGATTGATACAGTATTTAGAAGGTATTAAAGCTTTTGAAAATTCTAATGGAAAGGGAGTATTTTAATTTAAATGGCAAAGAGTAATTTTAATTTTGTTTCTTCCTTCCACAAGCAGAGAGAGAGAACAGCTTTAACTCCTCTCTAAACCAGAGTATCCTTATGAGGACTATGTTTAATTTTCAAAGAGTTGTTATTTCTTTAATTCTTTCACTTCTACTTCTTATTACATTCTGTATTCCTACTTCTTTTATTAAAGCTTTTGCTTCTCCGCTAAAAGGTATGGGTAAGATTTACCCTTTAACTCTTTCTACAGAGGGAAACGATAATGCAGGAATAAAAGGATATGATTATGAATATGCTTATCTTAAGACATCAGAATGGACTACTCTAATAGCAGATTTAGAAGATGGTAATTCTATGTTAAGGGTTGATATGTTTAATATACCAGGAACTGGAATTAATTTAGGATTTGGTATAACTTACAATTCATTTAATTCTGACTTAAATATTGGATTAGGTAAGGGCTGGACCTCTGATCTACACCAATCAGTTTATGAAGACCCACTTACTCATGATGTAACACATGTAACTTCTACAGGAGCAAAGTTAATATTTGAATATGATGCAGGAACTGGTAAGTATAATAGCCCTAAAGGTTTCTCTGGAGAGTTAACAAAGAAAGGTGATGGAACTTATGAAATAAAGACAATTGGTAAAGAGAAACTAACATTTGATAGTTCAGGTAAATTAAGAAGGATGGAAAAGTG
>JBPOJC010000005.1:0-70684 GCA_052034135.1 Caldisericota bacterium
TGTTGATAGTTATCTTTCTGAACTTAAAAATAAAGTTTTAAATAACTCTCTTATAAATGTCAGACTTAATGCTAATATTGATTCAATTGAAGGGTATGTTGGCAACTATAAAACAACCCTTAGCACAGGTGAAGCAATAGAACATGGTGTCGTTATTGTATCAACTGGTGCAATTGAAAGCGAAATAAAATCTTTTATGTATGGAAAATCTGAAAGAATTATAACTCAAAGAGAATTCGAAGAAAAACTTTACAGAAATGAATTCACTGAACCTATGAATGTAGTAATGGTTCAGTGTGTGGAATCTCGAAACAAAGAACATCCATACTGTTCAAGAATATGCTGCCAGGAAGCTATTAAAAATGCTATAAAAATTAAGGAGAATTCTCCTCAAAGTGAGGTTTATATACTTTATAGAGACATAAGAACTTACGGTTTGAATGAACTTTATTACAAAAAAGCCCGTGAATTAGGCATTTTATTTATTAATTATGATGAAGATTGTTTACCAGAAGTTACTTTAGAAGGAGAAAATGTTTTTGTTTGTGTTAGAGATGTTCTTCTAAGAAGAGATTTAGTGTTGAATCCTGATATTTTGGTCTTAAGTGCTGGAATTACTGCAGAACCAGGGAATGAAAGTTTATCAAAGTTTCTTAAAGTTCCACTAAATGAGGATAAATTCTTCTTAGAAGCTCATGTTAAACTTAGACCTGTTGAATTTGCAACTGATGGAGTATTCCTTTGCGGGCTTGCACATTCCCCTCTTACAATAGAAGAAGCAATCGTTCAGGCAAGAGCTGCTGCTGGCAAAGCTTCAATAATTCTTTCAAAAGAAGGAATTGAAGCAGGAGGGAAAGTTGCAGAAGTGAACGAGAGAAATTGTGTAGGGTGCGGAGTATGTGAGTCTGTATGTGCTTATGGGGCAGTTAAATTAGAAGAGAAAAAGATTTTTGGTGAAGTGAAAAGAGTATCATCCGTGAACCCTTCGCTTTGTAAAGGTTGTGGAGCATGTGCAGGTGGATGTAGGTCTAATGCTATTGATATATCTGGATTCTCAAGTGAAGAGATAGTAGATGCAATTGATGCTATTCTTGAACCAATCTAAGTGTGATGGATGGTGATGATTTATGAATGAGTTTGAACCAAAGATTGTTAGTTTTTTATGTAACTGGTGCTCTTATGCAGGAGCGGACCTTGCAGGAGTTTCAAGGTTTCAATATCCGTCAACTATAAGAATTATAAGAATCCCTTGCTCTGGAAGAGTTAATCATCTTTTTATTATGAGAGCTCTTTATGACGGAGCAGATGGAGTTTTAATTTCTGGTTGTCACCCTGGAGATTGTCACTATCAGACGGGGAACTATTATGCTCGCAGAAGATTAGAAATATTTAAGAATTTGCTCTTCCTAACTGGAATACCCCAAAATCGATTAAAGCTTGCATGGGTTTCTGCAAGTGAAGGAGCTCAATTTTCTAAGCTTGTTACTGAAATTACTGATAATGTTAAAGAATTAGGGAAAAATAGGGAATTTAGAGCATTTAGAGAAGATATTGAGGAGTTCTGTAATGAACAATGATGAATTAATTACTGGAGAGATCAGAGAATTTGGTAGAAAAGCCTTTATTGAGGAAAATGTAGAAATTATTATTGGTTATGAAGCTTTGAGCGACAATACTGTAAAGCCAGCAGTAATTTATGGTGAAAATGAAATTGATAAACTTACCTGGAATCAAACTGCATCGTTTAATCTTGCAACTCTTTTAAGGAAATTTAAAGGTAAAAAAACTGGAATAATTGCTAATGGTTGCATTGGAAGGTCATTAGTGGTCTTAATCAATGAAGGGCAAATAGAAAGAGAAAATTTAGTTATTATAGGTGTTCCCTGTCAGGGAATCCTTGACAAAAATAATGGAGAACTTTATGAAAATTGTATGAGCTGCAATCATCCTTCTCCTCCTGTTTTTGATTATATTGTACAAGTTGAGCCATTAAAAGCACAGGGGGATACATTGGGAGAAAGAATAAAAAAAATCGAAGCAATGAGTGAGAGCGAAAAACTCTCATATTTTAAAGAGCAGATGAATAAGTGTATTAGATGTTATGCTTGCAGGCAGGCATGCCCCATGTGTTATTGCGAGACCTGTTTTGTCGATATTAACTCTCCAAAATGGTTATCTAAAGAAACAACGAACGAGGATAATACAATATGGAATATTACTCGAATTTATCATCTTGCTGGAAGATGTGTTGAATGTGGTGCATGCAGCATAGCTTGCCCGGAAGGGTTAGATCTTATGTACTTAATAGGGAAAATGAATAGAGATACAAAGAGATTATTTGGTTTTGAAGCAGGACTTAAAATTGGATTAAAGGGAAGTCTTGAGACATTTAACCCGAATGATCCTGATTTCTTCTGGAAAGGAGAATCATAAAAATATATGAAGCTCTTAAAGATAAAAAAAGATAGTTTTATTGAGGCTTTAAGAAATTTACAAAGTGAGTTTAAAATATATGTTCCAAAAAAAGAGGATGAAAATGTAGTTTTTGGTGAGATTGGCGATATCAAAGATATTGATTTCAGGTTTGAGAGAGTCTCTCGTCCCATAAAGGAATTTGTCTTACCTCAAAATGAAACTTTATTCTACTTTTTAAAGGATGGGTCAAAAGAGAAAGAATCTTTTGATACATCAAAAAGAATTCTTTTGGGTGTAAAGCCATGTGATGCAAAAACTTTGAAGTTATTGGATTTTAATTTTTTAGATTGCTCTTATATTGATCCATATTATGAAAAAAGGAGAAAAAATACTTTTGTTATATCCATAGCTTGCAGTGAATTTGGAGAAAATTGCTTTTGTGACGCATTAGGGGATAATCCTTATAAGCTTAATGGAGCTGATGCTATTATTTATACTATTTCTAATGAGGAGCTGAATTTATTGATAGATAACGATGTGATTTTCTCTTTCTTTAAAGATTATTGTAACAGAATGGAAGAAGTGAATAACGAAGAAGAAGTTAGTGAAAAAGGTAAAGTAGCAGAAAGAGCCACTAAAGCTCTACCTGTAAAAGAACTTAAAGAAAAACTTCCAAGTGTAATAGGGAGTACTGATTTGTGGAAGAAAATATCAGCTACCTGCATAGAGTGTGGGGTTTGCACTTATCTATGCCCTGCATGCTATTGTTTTGATATAAATGATATTACTTTTGGTAAAGGTGGTAAAAGATTCAGAAGCTACGATAGTTGCATGTTTAAAGAGTACACTTTGGAAGCAAGTGGGCATAACCCAAGACCAACAGGTGCTGAAAGATGGAGGCAGAGATTATTACACAAATTTCTTTACTATCCAGATCTTTACAATGAATTAGGATGTAGCGGATGCGGACGATGCATAGATAAATGTCCTTCAAAAATAGATATAAGGGAGGTTATTAATTATGCCTTCAATTATAAATGATAATCCTTACTTACCGGTTCCAGCAAAAGTCGAATCTACCTATTTTGAGAGCGATGATAGAACTCTCAAGACATTGACTTTTTCTTTTCTTGATACATCTTTGAGAGAAAAGTTTAACTTTCTCCCAGGCCAATTTATTGAACTTTCTATACTCGGCAAAGGAGAAAGTCCATTTGGAATTGCATCAAATCCAAATGAGGAGCTGATAAAAATAACAGTAAATCGAACTGGCTACGTGACAAAAGCTATTCACAATCTTTCTAAAGGGGATATAGTTGGAATTAGGGGACCGCTTGGAAATTGGTTCCCTATTTCTAAATTTGTTGGATCAAACTTGGCTATAATATCTGGTGGTTTTGCATTTACTACGCTTGCATCTTTAACAGATTATCTCCTCGAAAATTATTCAGACAAATTAGGTAAAATTTATCTAATATATGGAGCAAGGAATCCTGGTATGCTTCTTTACAGGGATAAACTTAAAGAGTGGAGCAATAATCCGAGACTCGAAACATATATAACTATTGATAATAAAGTTAATGGTTGGGATGGACTTACTGGATTTGTTCCAGATATTGTTGAAAAGACTGATATTGATATTCAGAATACTTACACTGTGATATGTGGTCCGCCAATTATGATTAAGTTAACTATTCCTAAACTTCTTAATAAAGGCATAAGAAAAGACTATATTTATACTTCTTTAGAGCGCAGGATGAAGTGTGGAATAGGAAAATGCGGGAGATGCAATATAGGAAAAAATTTTGTCTGTAAAGATGGACCAGTTTTTAACTATGCAGACTTAGAAGGCTTACCTGAGGAGTATTAAAGGAGTTAAAAAATGTTAAAGATTGAAAATTTATCAGTGAGTGTAGAAGATAAACTAATTCTTAAAAATGTTAACTTGGAAATTGGTGAGGGTGAAACTCATATTCTATTAGGTCCTAACGGTGGGGGGAAAACAACTTTACTTCTTACAATTATGGGACTTCCTAAATATAAGGTTTTAAACGGAAGAATAATTTTTAGAGGTACTGATATAACAAATATGTCAATTGATAATCGGTCTAAATTAGGAATTGGATTAATGTTTCAGAAACCTCCGAGAGTAACAGGAGTTAAACTTTTACAAATTTGCGAATTGGCAAGCAATAAAAAATTAAAACCTCTTGAAATAGAAAAATTCTCAGAAAAACTTAATCTTAGAGAACATCTAAATAGAGATATAAATGATGGTTTTTCAGGTGGGGAAATGAAACGATCTGAGCTTTTGCAGATATTATGTCAGAATCCAAGTCTTGTACTTCTTGATGAACCAGAATCTGGTGTTGACCTTGATAATCTTTCTATTGTTGGCGAATTAATAAATGAGCTTCTTGAAAAGGATAAAGTAAAAGGGAGAATACGCTCTGGGCTTATTGTAACACATCTGGGGTATATACTTAACTTTGTCAATTCAGATAAGGGACACGTACTAATGGATGGTGAAATTATCTGTAGTGGAAATCCAAGAGACCTATTTGAAGAAATTAAAAAGCATGGGTTTGAAAGGTGTAAAGAATGCAACTAAAAGAGATTATGGAAGAATTTAAAGAAAAGGCAAAAAGAGCAGAAAATAAAGCTGCCCTATATGGAGAAGATATAGATTTAAAAAAATATTCATTACCCCCAGAAGAAGAAAATATTTCTTCTCTATCCTCTCTTCCCGATGATCTACAGGAAATTGCAAAATCATCAGGAATAGATATTGGGGAAAAAGAAAGATCCGGAAGTTACATCCAGCTTGATCAATCTGCAATTTATAGCAGAGTTAATGAAATTTACAAAGGACAACTCGAAATAACAAGTATAAATGATGCGCTTTTAAAGTATCCTGAGATTGCTAATGAATATCTATGGAAAACTATTCCCGTTGATCAGGATAAATATACAGCATTTTCTGAGCTTTATTCAAAGAACGGTTACTTTATAAGGGTATTTAAAGGGCAACATGTTGAAATACCTATTCAGGCGTGTCTTTTACTTAAAGAAAATTCTTCTGTTCAGAATGTTCACAATATAATAATAATGGAAGAGGGATCAAGTGCACAGATAATTACTGGATGTGCTGTTCACCCAAAAGTTGATGATGGTATTCACATAGGCATATCTGAATTTTTTATTAAAGATGGAGCAATGCTTACTTTTACAATGATACATAATTGGAGTGAAAATTTTCATGTAAGACCAAGATCAGGAGCAATTATAGAAGATAATGGCAAGTTTATAAATAATTATGTACTATTAAAACCCGTTAAAAGCGTCCAAATGTTCCCAGTTGCCACACTTAAGGGTAATGATTCTCATGCAAAGTTTAATTCATTGATGTATGGACTTAAAAATTCAAAGATTGATGTTGGATCAAAGATAGTTCTTTCTGGAAACAATTCTTCTGGGGAAGCTATTTCAAGAGCAATAGCTAAGGATTCATCTATTATTAACGCAAGAGGAACTCTCGTTTCAGTTAATAATAGTACACGAGCTCATCTTGACTGCAGGGGAATACTTCTTTCGGAGAATGCAAAAATTTATGCAGTGCCAGAGCTTTTAGCAGATGGTACACCAAAAGCTGATCTTTCACATGAAGCAGCAATAGGACCAATTTCAGATGAAGTGGTTGAATACCTTATGAGCAGAGGTATATCTAAAGATGATGCAGTATCACTTATAACCTCTGGTTTTATGGATGTAAAAATATTAGGCTTACCAGAACAACTTGAGAATTATATAAATGAACTGGTTAAACTAACAGCAAAAGAGTCTTTATAAAAGAGAATTTTATTATATTGGTTTACTAATAGTTAGTCTTTTTCGTTAATCAAGAAATGTTACTCTATCAACTTATTATCTAAATGAAGAAGTATTCTTCCATAATAATTTCAGATTATACAAGCTAAAAAGTAGCGAGAATTAAATTTAGAGTTCATAGTGCCAGCTATAACCTTATTATACAATTTCTGAAATATTACTTATTTGAATTGATGATGGAATCAATAAGGATATTAATCCTTTCAACGTCAAGATATTTATGAAAATACTTTAATTTTTAAAATGCTTCAGTAAGCGATAGAGGCTCTTTCTAAAGATAATGTAATGTGTTTGGTAATTATATTAAGAAATTTGGTACAAGCATAAAGCTAAAAAAGCTGAAAAGTGTGACCTTTTTCTAACGCCATCAGGAATTGTCACTTATATTGATTACTAATTAAGCAGAAAAACATTTAATGTAGCGCAGACACATTCCTGTCTGTTCCTTTTAATGCAACTGGCTTAATGCTATTAAACGCAAATAAGGAGATCCTTCAGTCGCTGAGATGATGCTTCTTCAGGAAGACGGTGAGTTGTTAGAGATCATTCGGTCGTTGTGAAGACACTTCCTCTATTTTTTTCTTTCTGAGCGTAAGCGAAGAATCTCCTCATTTAATCTTTTCGTTATTCTTGTAGCGGTGGACATACCTTTATGCCACTGTCATCCCCGAAATCTTTTATCGGGGATCCAGTAGAGAAGCCGTCATCCCCGAATGTATTTATCGTGGATCCAGACCAATTTTTAACATTTTTTGTATTTAGGAGTGACAAAATTGTCATTTTTACCTCACTTATATATATGGAGAGTTTATTTTTACACATTTTGCATGAGGTAGAAATATGGAACCATCCTTGGTATCCTGGATTCCCGCTTCCGCGGGAATGACAAGAAGAAAATGCGGGAATGACAAGAAAATCATAGGAATGACAAGAAGAAAATGCGGGAATGACAAGAAAATCATAGGAATGACACATTAGGAGACCCTTCGTCGCTTTTAGAGATGCTCCTCAGGGTGATGGGGGGGGGCAGCCATCCCTTGCTCCTCCCGTCCTTCCGAAGTGCGGTATTTTCGCACAAGTCCTTAGGAATCTCAACACCCCCACACCGTCATTCTGAGCGAAGCGAAGAATCTCCTCTTTGTCTTTTGTCATCCTCGAATTACATACAATTGTCATCCCCGAACTCATTTATCGGGGATCCAGACCAATTTTTCTTATATTACAAACATTCTTGTCTGTTTATTGTAATTTCCGAATATATCTGTAAGGATACAGAGAAGCGGAGACCCTTACGAAGCTAAATACAGATATGCCTCCTCAGGATGACTCCCAACAATACATTCCGAAGTGCGGTATTTTCGCACAAGTCCTTAGGAATCGTCTTATTTTTTTTCTGTTAATCAGAAGTCGCATCTTTTAGTGGTTGCAACAAGGTATCTATATATCTATTTTCGATATGGAGTAAAAGAAATCTTACACACTTAACTAATTCTTTATAGAATTTTAGGATTTTCTGATGAAGATAACAAAAACATTAGAGGAAAGCAAAAGAAGCAAAACCTTTTAATTAAATAAAGTAATTATTAAAGGCATTATAATGTCTGTAAAGCATCCTTTATAGACATACATAAATTATTATAATTTTCGAGATAAATTAAGGAGTTATTTTAGAATAAGGCTCATAGAAAGCCTCTACTCTTTCACCTTTCCTTGTTAGAAAAGAGAGCATTCTTGTAATAATATAAGCTCTAATCATTGCTTTAATATCAGATATAATAAAATCCTTCTTTCTTATATTTTATTAAGCAAAGAAATAACTCTTAATTGTTATCTTTCTATTTGAGACTCATTACTATTTCTATTTTTTATCTCATATGGTTTAATTATTTTATGAGTTTATAAAATTGAATATGTTTTTGATAAATAAATTAAAGCCTGTTGATATTCTTTTGATTAGCAGGAATATTTATGTTTAGGCAAAGGTTTATTCTTGCATATTTGAAGCTTTTATTGAAATCTTCATTCTTATATATCTTTTGATTGTTTTGAGTAAAAAATTATGAAGTAACTCATAGAAATATGGGAGGTTTTTATAAATTATTTTTTATATTGTTAAAATTTTAATATAGGAGGAATAAGTTTATGAAGATAGGAAAAACAATCAAGTTTTTTGGCATTCTTTATTTTATTAGTGGTATTATATTAGGTATTGCCTTTGGTCTTTTTCTATCAATAAATATAAAATTATCGTATAGCCCTTTATTTTTTGTTGTTTTCTGTAGTTTCTTAATTGCATCATCATTTCTCAATGCTATTAATGGTATTTTTTTTGGAAATGAAATACAGAAATTCTTAAATTCATTAAAAAATGATTGAAGCTATCAAATTTGATGATAGTGGTTCCTGATAATCCTACCAACAAAGTTCCAGGAACTCTAATAATTTCTTCAGAAGGCATAAAATTGTAACTGAAAAACTTCTTTTAACTGGATTCTCCTTTATAATCCTTTACGTATTCCTTACTATGTTACTTTCTGAATATAAATTTGCTATTAAAACTAAACCAATCAATATCACTAATTAATGGCAGTTAGCTATAAATGTTAAAAATTTCAGTAATTTGGCAAAACTGATTTAAATGAAAGAGCTATTGCAAAAGTCAAGCCATAAGCCAATTAATTCTTTTTAGTAAAACCATCCGTAAATTATGCCTAAATTTATAAATACTTTATATTAATAAGGTTTAATCTTAACGTTGGACTTTAGCCATTCAGAATTTTATAGTATATAGATAAAAAACAAAATTTGTTTATTCCGACGAATAGGTGTTAATCCTTAAGTTTTTTTCAGAGCAGTAAGTTTTTATGAAAAACTTTTTAGAGGGTCAGATTTTGACACTCAAAAGAATATAATTTATAAAATCTTTTAGAAAAAAGGAGGTATTTTAAATCTCTGAGAAAGTAAAGATTTACAAATCGATTTATCCTGTAGAAGAGGTATCAGACAAAGAAAGAGAAGAGATGGTTGACTATTTAATAAAGAAAATTCCACGAGATATATTCGAGAAAGTTTATGAAGCAATCAAGAAGGATGGAGAACATTGGTATATAGCGCATCATTTCGGCTTTGGAATGAGTGTAAGAAACCTTTTGAGGGGGAAATTTGACTGGAGAGATGATACTACGCTTGATAATAGCTGGCAAATTCTTGTTAAAGAAGCAGTAAATAAACTTTTTGAATCGTAAATGCATAAACTAATCGAAAATGTGAGAATTGATTTGACAAAATATATCTTAGAGTTACAACATTATACGGAGATGTAAAATATGGCTGAAAGTAACAAGTATGAGAACAGTAAATTTGTAGAGATATTTTGGCATCAGAAATACGATAGAATAGAATTGGATGAAAAGATGCCCATCGAAAAGCTAAATCTTCCATTTCAGACCATTGAGACAATAAACAAGCCCACAATAAAAGACCTTGAAGTCAGACTCCACCTAAAGAAAAACTCGATAGCAGATTATAAATAAAATTACTTATAGTTAAAATTACTTATAGTTATTGAAGTGCATAAGAGAGTGAAATAATGGTAAATGTGGTGGATTTATTTGGTAAGGACGCAAAAAAAGTTTTGAAGGTGAAAATAAAATGAAAGAATTTGCAGTAAAAATTAAACTTTTAACTCCAATTTGGACGGGGGACGCAAATAGACACAATACTACTTTAAGAGAGACTGGTATAATTGGAAGTTTGAGATGGTGGTATGAAGCATTAATCAGGGGGCTTGGTGGAACCGCTTGTGACCCAACAAATGAGAGTCTCCGATGTAAATTAGATCATGATAAATTTTATAAGGCAATAAAGAACGGAAATTCAATTAAAGATGCATTAGATGCGCAAATATGCCAGGTTTGTCAGCTTTTTGGCTGTACAGGTTGGGCAAGAAAATTTAGATTGGAAATAGTAGGCAACGGTATTACTCCTATTCAAGGAGTATGGATAGGAACAAGAGAAAAGAGAGGGAATAAATATTTAAAGCGAAATATATCAGGCTTGATGTCTAATGATTTAATAACTTTGAAATTTATCCCATTAAGAGATATTTCTCAACAAGAATGGAGTTTATTGAATATAAGTTTGGGAATAATAGAAAATTATGGAGCTTTAGGGGCACACATCTCTCAAGGAAATGGTGTAATTGAAGTTGTTGAAAATAATTTGCCTCGTAGTAATAAGCTTTGGACATTTGATTTAAAGAAAAATAAAGATAATAGCGAGTTACCTAATTTGAATAATTTTTTCTTTTACAAGTTTCATATCAAATTTAAAGAAAGCTTAGTAAACCTAATTAATAACAATGTTTTTTGGACTCATACTTTAGATCATAGTGAATTTAAAAATGACCTAAACTCATGGCGAGTACTTTGGACTAAATATCATTTTCTTCCAATATCATTTCATATAAGGGATACTATAAGGTGTTTAGAGAGTGATAGAAATAAAAGGCATGAAATATTTGGCATAGGCGGGGGAAATGCTAAAGGCTCAAAAGTGTTTGCCTCTCATGGATATAAAATTGATGAAAAAACCATAGAAGTTCGAGTTTGTGGATATAATGTGGACCAATGTATTAAAAATAGGATAAAGAATGAAATAGGCAGTATGCTGGAAGAAAAGTTATTTTCGTCAGATGAAAATAGGAAAAACTTAGAAGAATGTATTTTGACAGAAGAAAAAGAGGGTAGCGAATTACTGGAGGGGTTAAAATGATGCATGACTATTACCTTTCAAAGGCGGAAGAATATGCGGATATTGAGGATATTGAATTAGCTAAAAATAAGAAAGATATTCAGGATAAGTTGAAAAAAGATGTAGATGATGAACTTATCCATACCTTTTACCCTTCAAAAGATGATCTCAAAAATCTTCCTCAAAACTCCACTCTTTTAAAAATCTCCTTCACTCTAAAAAAGTCTTATACAAGCAAAGATGAAGGGGAATTTCATATTTACAATAGTAAAGATAAAAGGGATAAAATCTTTGAAAATCCGATTGTTAGGGATAAATTCACAGGGCTTCCTGCAGTAAAGCCTTCAACATGGAAAGGACACTTGCGTTTTGCTGCAAATAAAGCTGAATGGGAAAATGAGCAAGAAAAAAAGGAAATTATCAGAAGGCTTTTTGGTTCAGAATCAGAGGAAAAAGAAAATCCATTAAAGGGGAGGCTTTATTTTTTCCCTACATTTTTCAGAGAAGACACAGATATGGATGTAATTACCCCCTTGAAAAGAGCCACCAGAATTCCAGCAAGAGGCCCAATAAGCTTAGAAGTTATGAAACCAGGCAAGAATGCTGATTTTTATCTATTATACGTTCCCTATCCAAAGGGAGCGGATTTCAAGGAGGAAGATGTCAATAAAGATTTAAGATTTTTAGCTGAGGCTTTAAAACTGATGTTTTATACTTATGGCTTTTCTGCAAAAAAGACAAGCGGATTTGGGGTAATTGAGAATTTAGAAGCAGGGAATATTGATGTTTATCCTGAAGATAAAAAAGAAATTTTCTCAATACTATACACTAAAGTAAGCGATAGTGTTAACCATGGTGTATAAAAATGAGAATTAATTTAATAGACCAATTAGCATCTAAAGGAAATACTTTTACCTTTGAGGAAGCGCAAAAATTAATAGGGTCTGACTATTCTGTGACAAAAGTAATTATTTCTCGTCTTGAGAAAAAGGGATGGATTGAAAGAATTGAGAAGGGTAAATATATGATTATTCCTCTGGGAGCTGAGAAAGGTAAGTATACTCTTAATGAGTTTGTTATTGGTTCTATGCTTATTAAGCCTTATGCAATTGCTTACTGGAGTGCTCTTCATTTTTATGGCCTCACTGAACAAATACCAAATACGGTATTTATTCAAACAACTGCAAGAAAGAAAAATCAAAATATTAAAGTTTTTGGCATTAATTATAAAATTGTGAGAATAAAAGAGGCAAAATTCTTTGGTATTCGTAGGGAATGGATAGAAGAAACGCAGATAAATATCACAGATAAAGAAAAAACAATAGTGGATTGCTTAGATAAACCTCAGTACTGTGGTGGAATAATAGAAGTAGCAAAAGCATTAAAAAATGGAAGCTTTGATAAGGATAGATTGGAAGTTTATGCAAATAAAATTGGAAATTCAGGTGTTATTAGGAGACTTGGTTTTCTGTGTGATTTTCTTGGAATCAAGATAAATTTACCTCAAATTAAGACAAAAAATTATCTTTATCTTGATCCAACAATGCCACTGGAAGGGCAAAGAAATGCTAAGTGGCGATTAATTATAAATCTTGATGAGAAGATTCTGGGGGCACTTGAGTGATTTCAAAAAATGAAATACCACAGAAAGCAAGGGAAAAAGAAGTACCTGAATCTACTATTGAGAGAGACTATGTTCAGAACTGGTTACTTATGGCATTATCATCTCTTCCTCTTGTACTAAAAGGAGGAACAGGTATAAGAAAGGTGTATGTTGAAGATTATAGATTTTCTGATGATTTAGATTTTACATTACTTAATAGGATTGATGAAGATGAATTAAGAGAAATAATAGAAAAATCAGTGGAAAAAGCAAGAGAAGAAAGTGGAATAAATTTTAGTAGGGATATAGGGTTTTGTAAAAATGATAATGGTTTTGAAGCAGATGTCTATTTTCAGCTTATGCAAACGGGAAGCAATAGAACATCAGTAAAGATAGATATAACAAACTGTGAGAATGAGAGGATACTTTTACCAGTAGATATAAAGAAGATAATTCATCCATATTCTGATGATTTAAATGCTGAAGTAAAAGTATATGCTCTTGAAGAGATGATTACAGAAAAGATAAGGAGTCTTTTTCAGAGAACAAGACCGAGAGATCTATATGATGTATGGTATATGTGGGATAAGGTGGATAGAAGAAAAATTTTTAAAATTCTTCCTGAAAAATTTAAATCAAAAAATGTTGAGATGGATATAAAAGATTTTGAGCAAAGGAAAAATGACTTTGAAGGTGCTTGGAAAAATTCTCTTGGTCATCAACTTAAAGAGTTACCTGAATTTGAAAATGTGTTTTTGACCGTGTTTGAGGAGGTAAAAAAGATGCTTATTGATATAATTAGTAATAATAAAGAAAATATCTTAATTGGTGAAATTGGGGCTTTGCTTCATGATATTGGAAAATGCCACCCAGATTTTATAAGGGTACAGTCTTTAGAGCATGAAACTAATTTTGTTCACGAAAATATTGATAAATTTTTGAAACCTGAGCTTATTGATACCCTTAAAAAGGTAAAAATAAAATTCGATAATGAAGAAAAATCAGTCTATGATCTTATTCGTTATCACCATGATGCTAAGGGAACTCTTTTAAAATATTTAGAAAAATGTGATCGCTTAGATTCAGCTGATGATAAAGGAGTTGTGAGAAAAAAACAGTCAAAAGATGATACTATTATATGTTCACCATTTGGTTTTTCTAAAGAAAAGATTGATCTTCAGTGTTTGCAAAAAAGACTAAACGATTTAGAAAGTAATTTGATAGGATTATTCCAAAATTATGTATCTGGTAGTTTAGATATAGTCTGTTTTAGAAAATGTTTGATGAATAACCTAAACACAACATTTTCCTGTGCTCTTGGAGAGACAAGGATCCCAGCAAATGATGTAACCCTCTGGGATCATTCACATTCTACGGCATCGCTCTTTAAGTCTGCATTGTGTGCGATGGTCCTTGGTGAAAAACCTGATAAAGACAAATTGCAATGGAGGATCTTTGGATTTTGCTGGGATGGTATTGGTTTTATAAATAAAGGTAAGGAAGTTGCTGACATTCTTCAGAGAAAAAAAATTATTGATGAGATGAAGAGAAAATTAAAAGATAAATTTGAAGAAGAGATCCCAATTGGTAATGTAATTTATGAGGATAATAATGGGATTTATTTTACATTTCCAGCATTGAATAACAATTCAGAAGCACTTGCAAAAGAATGTGCAAAGATAGGACTTGATATTATTAGAAAAGATAGTAATGATGAGATATGGCCATTTTTCACATTGAGTAAGCCACATAGAACCCTTACAATCCTTACTGAAGAATTAAAATTTGCTTCTAAGGAAAGAGCTATACCTAAAATGACACCAACTTTATTTATTGAAGGAAATGGAGAGATAACGTTAGATAATCCTGAAATAGATACTCCAAAAGATGGTTGGGATATTTGTCCTATCTGTAGATTAAGAGCAAAGCTTGAGGATGATGATAGATGTGATGTTTGTAAAGAAAGAAAAAAAGGGAGATTAGATAGTTGGCTTAGTAGTAGAGAGAATACAATCTGGATAGATGAAGTTGCGGATGATAATAATCGCATTGCATTACTTACCCTAAGCTTTGACCTTGATAAATGGCTTGATGGTACGATGATTGGAACCATTTTTTCTCAAACTCTTGAGGACTGGAAAAATAGCAAAGATGCGATTAAGTTTTTCAGTAATAAACAAAACGAACAAAAGCTAAAAAGTAAAGGCATAAATATTAATGATGCTCCTATTAATTTATCAAAAAATTGTTTGAAAATTATTACAGATGAGGATCCCTTAAAAAAGGATCCCTCAAAAGACCCTGCATTTAAAAGTGAACTGATAAATACATTTTACGAGGATGTTAAATCTACTCAAAATGAAAAAGATGAGAATTATATTGAAAAATTTATTGATAATCTTAAAGTACGTGTAGGTCCTGAACCATTTAATTCATCTAATCTGCAAAAAGTAATTTTCACTCAAAATCCATCTCCTGCTCGTTTGTATAGAATTTGGAAAGAGACAGATGAATTTTTTGGTTTAGTTACTAAAGATATAAAAGGAGGAATCTATTCTCGTAAACGGAAAAGGCTACATTTCTCAGCAGATAATAACGCTTTAAAAGTTAAGATAGATCTTGAGAGTATAGAAAATACTCCTTTAGAAAATACTCCTTTAATAATAAAAATAAATGGTTTAAAGCCTGAAAGTATTTTAGTCATTCATACATCAGGTGGTGAATTTTATACCATTGAATCACTTGAAAAATTTAAATACGGAGATAAATCAGGCCCTGATGTCGTTAAAGACGCTTTAAGTAAAGGGTTATATTGGATTTCAGAGGAAGATAAACCTGATATTAATCTACTAAAGAATGGTCAAAATATAAAGATTAATGGCATTCTTTCAGAAGAAGATTATTATCCCATTATTGAAATTACAAAGTCTCCATTGTCAATGCGACTAATTGTACCAGCATCTGACTCTATATCAATTTTGAAGTCAATAGTAAAGCTATATAATCAAAGATTTGAAAAGGTTTTAGGGAAATTACCTTTTAATATTGGTTTACTCGTTTCAAAGAGGAAGTTTCCACTCTATGTTTTATTAGATACTGGAGAAAGATTATTTCATGCTAAAGAGTTTAAGAAGCCTGAAATGATGGATGCATGGTGGGATATAAATGATCTTAGGAATGACGAATTTTACAGTTTTTATCCAGTAACAAAATTTGAAGATCAAAAATACAATCTTGATGATTTAGTTCCATTATCTAAAGGCAAAATCTATTCTTTATATCCTGGATATTTTGACTTTGACTTAATCCTTGGTACACAAGATAGATACAATATTACCTACAATGAGAAAAGAAGAGCTAATAACGATTACATGCTATTTTCTAAAAGACCTTGTTATTTTTATCAATTTCCACAGATGATTGACTTATGGGAAATTCTTAATAATAATCTCTCAAGCTCTCAAATTAACTTTATTGAAGAATCATTAACAAATAAACTGCGAGAATGGCGCAATGTTAATGAACCTATAAAAAATGATGTATTCAGAAAGTTTGTAGAGGCAACAATAAAAGATGCATTTAGCAGTAACTGGGATAAATTAGAAAAGGAGACCAAAGATTTTATTTTAAACTCTGCTTACAATGGGTTTTTACTTGATACCATAGTTTTATTTAATCATACTATAAAGAAGGGAGAATAATTAAAATGGATGTACCTAAAAAATATTTTGCAATAACTCTTGATCCTGTACATATCGGGGCTGGCGGATATAGACTTGGTTTTGTAGATAATACTATAGTAAGGGAACCAGCTACTGATATACCTAAAATTCCTGGGACATCACTGGCAGGTGTAATAAGAGCGTTTGCAGAGTTAGTTAAAACAGAGGATGATAAGATAGCTGATACAGAGAAGAAATTCAAGAATATAAATATTGAAACAGCATTCGGTGATGAAAATAAACAGGGAATGTTAAGGTTCTATGATGGACAGATAATCTTTTTCCCAGTATCTTCAATTGAGGGGACAGTCTGGATAACTACAAAAGAATTACTTGAATACTGGCTTGGAGACATGAAGGATGAACAAGGCAAGAAAATTACAATTCCATATGAAGTGCAAGATAAAGCATATGCAGTAAAAGGAGTTAATCCTGAAGCATTAAAGCTTGGATTAAATCTTGGATGGCTATTGCTGGAGATTCAGAATATTACTGGAGGGAAAGAAGTTGTACTGCCATCAGAATTAGAGAATTTCTTAAAAAGGATTGTAGTCGTTTCAGATAAGCTATTTTCTCATCTGGTAAATGACAATTTAGAAGTGAGAACATCTGTAAAAATCGATCCAAAGACAGGGACAGCATCTGAAGGAGCATTGTTTACATACGAAGCCATACCAAGAGGAACTATATTAGGATTTGAAATGGTTATAGATACAAGAAGGGAAAATGTAGATGATATTGAAACATTAATTAAAGCCACGTTTCCTTATTTAAAGCTTCTTGGTGTAGGTGGACTGGGAACACGAGGTTTTGGAAGGATTAATATGTTTGGAATAAATGAAAATAATGCTCAATCCTCAAAAGGAGGAAAAGTAAATGATAAATCTTGATTATTTATGCACAAAAATTGGTCAGGAAATAGGAGAAATGAAAAAGGAAAGAAATGAATCTACTCTTAGTACTCTTAGGAAGGCTCTTGGTATTTTACAAGAAGATGGAGTTTATGCAATGTTTCTTTGGCTTGAAAAAGAAAATAGTGGGATAAGAAAAAAATTAACTACCGAGCTAAATGGTAGTGATATAGTTAAAAAATATCTTTTACAAAATTCAGAGGGTTTTCGTGACGATTTTAAAGAATTTTGTAAAGACCTTAGCGAGCTTTCTCAGGATATTGATAAACTATTCTTTCTTAAAAAGATACTTGAACGTTCATTAACTTATGCTTTGTATCACGCAAAGATAAAAGGTGTCGAAAATGTGGCAGAGACTTGATATTGTTTTTGTTTTAAAGAGTCCATTACATATTGGTTATCTCCCATTTAGAGGTTTGGTAATATCTCCTACAAGATATTATGTCCCTGGTAGGAATTTCTGGGGTGCGATAACAAAAAGATTGAAAGAAAACTTGTATGAAAATCCTGTAGAGGAATATAAAAAAATAGGTGAACAGATTAAAGAAAACTTTAGATTTTCATATTTTTATTTATACGATGGAGAAACTATTTTTATCCCTAAATATAACGAGGAGGGATTAACTTTTGGAGATAAAAAGCAAATAGATAAATTTCAATTTGAATATAGATTTATAGGTAGTAGAGTTTTAACTGCTATAAATAGTGATTCAGGGACGGCAAAAGACGAAAGTCTTCATGAAATAGAGTTTATAAAAGATAAGTTTAGTGATGATGGAGACCGTATTAAAGATACAAAAATCATTGGTTGTATCTGGGTAAAAGAAAATTCTAAGATTCAGGATTACGAAGTTAAAATTGAAAATAATGGGATTTTTGTAAATGAATTTAACCTTATTGAAGAATTAACTCTTGGTGGAGAGCAAGGGTATGGTTTTGGTTTAGTGGGGGTAGAGGCTATCTTAAACAAGAAATTATTTCCAATAGACAGTTTAGACAATGAAGACGTTAAAATAAGTTTAGAAAAAGATAAACCGATTCTATCCCATCTTAAATATGATAAGAAAATTCCTTTTAAAGGTGACTTAGAACTCTTAACTGGTAGAGGTTATTTTGATGTTGAGAGAGAAAACAGTTTAGAAAGAGGATATAAAGAAAATCCTGGTAATGTGCTTTCTAATATAAATTATTACTTCTCTCCTGGTACAATTATTAATTTTGAAAATGATAGAAAATATAGTATTGGCTGGAATGGAATTTTATTAATGAATGATAATCAATGAAACCTACAGAACTTTTGCTTTCAAAGCAAAGCATATTTAGTTGATTAGCATTGAAGAGTAGAACATACCTTGCGGGAACAGGGTTATCCTAATAATACTTCTACAACAAAATTTTAAGGAATTTTTTTCAATCTTTAAAGACTAATAATATGAGTGAAGCAATAATAATAGCTTTAATTGAATAGTATCAGTAAATATTTTATTATTTAATGTTTTTCACTCATATCTGATGTTTTATTTAAAAATTACGTTTAAATAATTTCAATTTTAAAATATAAAAATAAAAATTGATTTATAATATTTAAGCATTAAACGAACAAGCTTCAAGAATTATAAATTTTAGCATAGGAGGAGATTAAAATGGAGAAAACTACTTTAGGTTTAAGTGAAAATTTAGAAAGTCTTTTTTGTTACATTTTAGGTTGGATAACAGGAATAATATTCTTGATTCTTGAAAAGAACAGCAAGTTTGTAAAATTTCATGCTCTACAATCAATTTTTACATTTCTACCCATATCGATAATAGGTGTAATATTTATGTGGATCCCAATAGTAGGAGTGGTTATTAACTGGATATTGTCGATTATCTCCTTTATATTGTGGATATTACTAATGTACAAAGCATATCAAGGTGAAAAATATAAACTTCCAATTGTTGGAGATTTTGCAGAAAAAGAAATAAAATAATTTATATCTTTATAATAGCAAAAAGCATGTTAAAATAAGCTTTAATCAGTGAAAAAGTATATTATTTTATTTCAATTACGTTTGAGTCTTCATCAAAGGGTGGAGTCTGGTCTACTATAAAGCCATATTTGAACTTTTCAAATCCCTCTACTTCTCTGATTTGCTCTCTTCCAGTAAGCAATGCAAGAAGTACAATTCCCATTGGCACGATCAGAAAAGTTGAATATTGGTTTAGTGATAAATTAAAAGGAGGAAATCTTGGAACTGCTCTTAAGAATTCAATAAAAAATGTTAATATGCCATAAAATATAAGTGCCCATGAGAAAGTTTTACCATAGAACTTCTTGTTAGAATCAATCCTCAGAAGTATAAAGAAAATAATAAATGCACCAATAGAAGTGAACAATTGGGTTGGGTAGCGTGGATAGTCAAAAGGACTAAATCTAAAACCAATCAATGAATTTGTAGGTAACCCAACACAGCAACCATTTAGGAAGCAACCAATTCTGCCAATTGCATAGCCTAAAGTTGTTCCTATTGATAATACATCAAGCAATGCCCAGTAATTTACTTTTCTTCTTTTTGCAAACCAGTATGTTATAAGTACTCCAGCAACAACTATCCCAATAAAAGATAATCCTTCACCGCCATTCCTTATTATCTCAATTGGATTACTTAAAAAATAGAAAAAGCCATTTGTCAATATATAAAAAAGCTTTGCTCCAATCAATCCTCCTATTATTAAATAGAGCAAGAGGTCGAGGAGATCGTCTTCACTTAAGCCTATTTTTTTTGCTCTTTTTATTATAGAAAGGAAACCAACAATTATACCTATGGCAATAAGTAAACCATAACTTCTTAAAACAAAAGGTCCAAAATGAGCTATTTCTGGATACACTTTTTTGTCCTCCTTATGCAATTTTAAATAGTTTATCTGCTTCTTTTAATGTATCAACCACAAAATCAATCTGCTCCTTATCCATAGATGCGGTTACATTCATTCGAAGACGAGAAGTATTTATTGGTACAGCAGGATGCAGAACAGGAAGAACGAATATATCTCTATCCTGCACAAAACGAGTAACTTTTAAGGTTTTTTCTTCTTCACCTATTATTAGTGGGACGATAGCTGTTTGAGAATTAAGGGTATTGAATCCCGCTTTTTTAAGTTCATCAAGGAAATAATTAATATTATTAGATAATTTTTCAATGCGCCACTTTTCCTCTTCAATTACTTTAAATGAAGCTATTGCTGCTCCGCAAGCTGCTGGAGGCAAAGCCGCAGAGAAAACAAAAGCTCTTGCATTATGTTTTAGGTAATTTATAAGAATTTTGCTTCCTGCGATGTAACCACCCACCGAAGGAATAGCTTTACTGAGCGTACCCATGAGTATATCAATGTCATTATTTAAACCAAAGTATTCTTCAACACCTTTTCCATTCTTTCCTAAGACGCCGAGTGAGTGAGCTTCATCAACCATGAGCAAAGCATTGTATTTACGTACTAAATCAAGTATTTCTGGAATGGGAGAAATATCTCCATCCATACTATATACAGCATCCACTATAACAACTCTTGTTCTATTATTAGATGTATTTTGAAGTTTCCTTTCAAGATCATTCAAGTCATTATGATTAAATCGTAAAAATGCTGCCCCAGAGAGAAGACAACCATCAACTATACTTGCGTGATCAAGTTTATCACAAATAACCACGTCCCCTCTTCCAAAAAGCGTAGAAATTGATGTTAGATTTGTTACATATCCACTTGAAAAAACTACACAAGCCTCTCTGTTTTTGAATGAAGCAATAGTTTCTTCAAGCTCTTCATGTATTTTTTCTGTACCAGCTAATATTCTTACTCCGTGTGTCCCTGTGCCATATTTTTTAATTGCGTCGATTGCATACTTATTTATTAATGGATGCCCTATTAGACTTAAATAGCTATAGCTTGCAAGCATAAGCATTTTTCTACCATCTACGATTACATAAGGATCCTCAATACTTTCTATGCTTCTAAGATAAAAATATAAATTCGCATTTTTAGTATTTTCATATCTTTGATTAAATTCAGTTAATTTTTTCAGAAAGTTTTCCACCTAAATTACTCTCCCATCATTGGTAGTTTTAAATTTTTTTCTTTTGCAGTTTTTATAGCGATTTCATAATTTGCATCGGCATGCCTTGCAACTCCGATTCCAGGATCAGTTGTTAGAACTTTTCTCAAGTGTTCTGCTTGCCTTGAGGAACCATCTGCTACAACAACCATTCCTGCATGTATTGAATTTCCAATTCCTACACCTCCTCCATGATGAACTGAAACCCATGTTGCCCCACTTATTGCGTTAAGTAGTGCATTAAGTATAGGCCAATCTGCTATAGCATCAGAACCATCTTTCATTGCTTCAGTCTCCCTGTAGGGAGATGCTACGGATCCAGAATCAAGATGGTCTCTTCCTATAACGATAGGGCAACTAATCTCTCCCTTTTTTACTAAATCATTTATTCTGAGTCCAAACTCTGCTCGTTCTCCTAAGCCTAACCAGCAGATTCTCGCAGGGAGACCTTGAAAGTTGACCATTTTTTCAGCTTTTTCAATCCAACTTTTTAGATGAACATTGTCTGGAAATAATTCAAGTAAAGTCTTATCGGTAGTGTAAATATCATTAGGATCACCAGATAGAGCAACCCATCTAAAAGGTCCTTTCCCTTCACAAAATAAAGGTCTAATAAACTCCGGCACAAAACCTGGTATATCAAATGCATTACTAACACCATTTGATTTTGCCTGTGCTCTTATATTATTTCCATATTCAAAAACAATGCTACCTGCTTTTTTTAGTTCAAGCATAGCTTTAACATGTATTGCAATAGAATCTAATGCTCTTTTAATATATTCTTTTGGGTTTTCTACTCTTAATTTTAGTGCTTCCTCTAATGAAATACCATTAGGCACATATCCATTAAGTGTGTCATGAGCTGAGGTTTGATCAGTTACAACATCCGGAACAATTCCTCGCCTCACAATTTCTGGAATAATATCGGAAGCATTACCAATTAAACCAACCGAAAGTGGCAATTTATCCTTTTTCGCCCGTTCTATTTTTATGAGTGAACTATCGAGATCTGTTGAAAGTTCGTCAACATACCCCATGTCAAGTCTCCTTTTTGCTCTTTTTGGATCAACTTCTACAACTAAGCATACTCCGTCATTCATTGTAACAGCGAGAGGTTGAGCTCCCCCCATTCCTCCTAGTCCTGCAGTTAAAACAAATTTACCCTTCAAGCTTCCATTAAAATGTTTTTCAGATAAAGATGCAAGTGTTTCAAATGTACCTTGAAGTATGCCCTGCGTACCTATGTATATCCAACTTCCAGCAGTCATCTGTCCATACATTGTAAGTCCTAAGCTTTCGAGTCTTCGGAATTCATCCCAATTTGCCCATGCCGGAACAAGCATGGAGTTACTAATCAAAACTCTTGGAGCATCTAAACTCGTTTCAAAAATAGCTACTGGTTTACCTGATTGTATGAGTAACGTTTCATCATTTTCAAGATTTTTTAAGCTTTCTACAATTTTATAAAAACAATCCCAGTTTCTCACAGCTTTACCAGTTCCACCATATACAATTAAGTTTTCAGGGTCTTCAGCAACTTCAGGATCCAAATTGTTCATAAGCATTCTTAATGCCGCCTCTTGCAACCAACTCTTACAACTTAGAGCATTGCCTCTATCGGCTTTAATATTATGCATCATTTTCATATCTCCTTTAAGTGCATATTTACTAATAATATTAAAATTTTGACACTCTTAATGTCTTGTTTGTAACTGTATTGTACTTTTTTAAATTTTTGCTTCATTTCTTCTTTTGTTAAAAGCTCAAAGGTTTATATTTACTTATATTTACTTTTTCCATTTTACTTGTTCATAATCTCTTATATTTTTAATATTATACCATTTCCTATTAACTTAACTTTATATTTCTATAAACTATGATAATACATTTATATTAAAACTCTTTTCTATTAATTCTTTGAGTATATTTAACTTGCAAGACGTGGATAAAGCATAGTCGCTATAATTATTGCTATTAATATCATTCCTATTAGCAGCCCAATATGCAGAAGCATATTTGTATATACACCAGTTATCAAAATAGCTCTTAATATCTCCACTACATAGCTTAAAGGATTCGCAACCGCGACAACTTGAAGCCATTTAGGCATTATAGAAATAGGATAGATTGCACTTGAAGCAAAGAAAAGAGGCATTGTTAAAACTTGTCCTATACCCATAAATCTCTCTCTTGTTCTCATTAATGAAGCAAGAATCATTGAAAAACAGCTAAAAAATGCAGATTCCAGAATAACAATAAATATTGTTCCAACTATGCCAAGCACGCTCCATCTTATATCCACTTTTAAAATGAGTGCTAATATTAAGATTATTACAGCCTGGCTCAAACCTCTCACAGCTGCGCCCATTGTTCTTCCAACAACAAATGCACTTCGCGGAACCGGGAGAGCTAAAAATTTCTGAATTATCCCCTGATCTCTATCCCAAATAAGCGCTAAACCATAGAAAATTGAAATAAACAAAACTGATTGTGAAAGTATACCAGGTGTCATAAAAGCAATGTATGGAACACCACCAGTAGGAATTGCTTTAATTCTTGTAAATGTTTCTCCAAAAACAAGCAACCATAAAACTGGCTGAACTGCTCTTGTAAATAACTCAGTTGGGTCATGGCGTAGCCTTCTCGCTTCCATTTCACCAAGGGTTAATGAATCATTAATCCATTTCTTTATTTTTGAAGACAGGCTTTTATTGTAACCTTCTTGCTGTTTTTCGGATTCTCCTAAGCTCATTAAAATTACCTCCTTCTTCTACGCTATGTCCTGTGAGAATAATAAATGCATTTTCGAGACTTTCTGTGCCTGTTTGCTTCAATATTTCCTGCGGTGTGCCAATGGTAACTATTTTACCATGATCCATTATGGCAAGTCTATCGCAAAGAGCTTCCGCTTCTTCCATATAGTGGGTTGTCAATAAAATAGTTGTTTCATATTGTTCCTGCAGAGTTAACAATACATTCCATACAGAACGCCTTGAAATTGGGTCAAGACCCACTGTTGGTTCATCAAGTAAAAGAATTTCAGGATTATGCAAAAGTGACTGTGCTATTTCTAATTTTCTTACCATTCCTCCGGAGTACTCTCTTACGAGTCTATGGGAAAAATCACCTAATTCCATTAAATCAATGAGTTCATTAATTCTTTTTTCTCTGCCTCTTTTATTTAATCCGACAAGTTTAGCAAAGATTAAGAGGTTTTCATATCCTGTTAGTGATCCATCACTTGATAACGCTTGTGGGACATATCCAATAAAATTCCTAACTATTGCAGCATTTTTGGGAAGCTCATAACCATTTACTTCTACTCTTCCTTTGGTCGGAGTTATTAAAGTGGAAATAATTCTAACTGTGGTTGTTTTGCCTGCTCCATTTGGACCAAGAAGCCCAAATAATTCACCCCTTTTTACATTGAATGATATACCGTCAAGAGCTTTTGTTTGTCCGAAATGTTTGAAGAGATTATCTATTTTAATCATATTAGTCCTTTCTAAATTGATTATAGCACAAAATTAATATTAAATATTCTTAAACATTGATACGTAATGATTGATTTATTATAATTAACCCTTAATTAAAAGGTTTTCAATTTAAAAAAGGAAAATGAAATAAATTTATGAAAAAAAAAGAGGAGATATTAGATAAACTCAAAACAAATACCGTAGACTTTATTACTGAGGAGGAATTATTAAAAAAATTATCTTCTAAAAAAAGCTTAAAAATAAAATTAGGAGCCGATCCTACAGCTCCAGATTTACATTTAGGACATGCCGTTGTTCTTGAAAAACTAAGAGAGTTTCAAGAACTTGGTCACGAGATAATCTTTGTAATTGGTGATTTCACAGCTTTAATAGGAGATCCATCTGGTAGATCAAAGGTAAGAAAAGCATTGAGCAAGGAAGAAATAGAACAAAATGCCAAAACTTATGTAGCACAGGTATCAAAAATTCTTGATATAAGTAAAATTCAAATAAGGTATAATAGCGAATGGCTTTCTAAGATAAATCTTTCGGATCTAATTAAAATAATGTCTCATTTCACCATTGCAAGAATCATTGAAAGGGACGATTTTTCCAAACGATTTAAACAAAACACACCGATATTTATGCATGAATTCTTGTATCCTATTCTGCAGGCTTATGATTCAGTTGCAATAAAAGCAGATGTTGAACTTGGGGGAACTGATCAAAAATTTAATTTATTGCTTGGGAGAGAAATGCAAACAATTTTTGGTCAGGAGGAGCAAGTAATAATTACTTTGCCTCTCCTTATTGGGACCGATGGTTCTTTAAAAATGAGTAAATCTTTTGGTAATTACATCGGTATTACGGAAGATCCTTTTACAATGTATGGTAAGGTTATGTCAATTCCAGATAGTTTAATTCTCGACTATTTTAAATTAGTTTTAAGTTATAACGATACTGAACTTACAGAAATTTCTAAAAGTTTAGAAACTGAAAATCCTATGAAATTAAAAATGAAATTAGCAAAAGAAATTGTATCCAAGTATCATTCCGAAGAAGATTCTAAAAAAGCAGAGAAAATGTTCACTAAAATACACAGAGAGCGTAGTTTACCCTCGGACATAGTTGAATATATTTACGAGGGGCCATTACAGATAAAAGCCTTTGAATTTATTAATAGTCTCAATCTGTTACCAAGCAAGTCTGAAGCAAAAAGAGTAATCTCGCAAGGTGGATTAGAAGTTGATGGAGAAAATATTACTGATCCATTTTTTACATTAAATGTAAAAAATAATATGATAATTAAAATAGGTAAGAGGAAATTTGTTAAAATAAGGATTCAGAATCCCTAAATTCTTTGTCGCTTTTACGTTTCTTTCTGAGAAGATAAAAATTTCTTATCTCGTCATATTCCTCAAGTTGAAAGAATTCAGAGATATAATAATCTAACTCATTTATATATCTAACGAAGATTTCTCTCGTTTTTAGGCGCCAATCTCTTGCCAGAAAAGGAACTTCTTTACGCATTTCGTAATAATCATAAGGAATTTCCACTGCAATAGTTTCTCCCTTCAAGTCAAGATTAATATTTGATATCTCTCTAAAAAGTAAAGCTTGTTTTATTCCTCTTGTTGTTATTGAATAAAGGATTCTAATAGTTTCGTTTGCTTTCTGAAAATATAATCTTTCTCTTAGCTTTATCTGAGGTATTTTTAAATCTTCAATTCTTTTTCTTACCCTTTTAGTTTTGATTTTCCACTCTAAATAAAATCTATCAGCAGGGATAGAAACTCCTGTACTTATTGGCAATTCGCTATATGCTTCAATGCAATATTTACGAATGATTCCGCCCAATTTTCTTATATTTAGATTCGCATTGATGCCAAGAAGGGGATCATAGGTCCATACAATTTTTTTAATTCCTCTTTCGAGAGCAATTTTATATTGTTCTTGTTTTAGGCGGAAACCCAAAGACTTTTTTTGATAGGCTGTATAAATACCTGCAGTGTCACTGATAAGATAATAACCATCTTTAGGGTTATATGCTGGTAGCGCAAAATTGAATCCAATAAGTTTATTGTCAACGTAGATTCCAAGTGTTAAGCCACCATTTTCTGCGATAAGCTCCATTAAATAAGCTGGAACTATCCCCACTTCATTAAGTGGGGATAGTTCCTTTTGTATTTCTTCGCAAGCAAAATAATCTTCTTTGCTACTTACAGGTTTTATTACAATATTATTCAATTATCACCTTTTAAGCTCACCAAGTTGTACTTGTACATCCATTCTTTTGCCAAGTCTATCGATTGTTAGGGTAACAATATCACCTACCTTTTTACTTCTTATGTAAGCAATTAAATCTTCCGATTTTATTATTTCTTTTCCGTCAACTGATATTATAACATCATTTTTCTTAATTCCAGCTTTTCTTGCAGCTCCTTCTGGGACTTCAACTACAACAACGCCTTTATCAGTTTTTAGGTTAAGTTCTTTAGCTACTGTTTCGCTATTTTCTGTAATAACAACTCCCAATGATGGCCAAGAAACTGTACCATATTCTATTAATTCATTCATAACTTTCTTAGCAACATTAGAAGAAACTGCAAAGCCGAGTCCCTGTGCGTCCGACTCAATCATAAAATTTATACCAATTACTTCACCTTTTAAATTTATGAGTGGTCCACCACTGTTGCCAGGGTTAATGGGAGCGTCAGTTTGAATTACTCCGACCATCGGAGTAGTAGCAGTTTGTTTGGTTTCTTGATAAGGGAAAAAGAACGGGAAAGGTAATTCAGGTGTTTGGCTACTTGAAGGTGGAGTTATCTCTCTTTGAATTCCACTAATAACTCCAACTGTTACAGTATAATCATAACCTAACGGATTACCAATTGCTATAACAGTTTCTCCTACTCTTGCTTTATCTGAATCACCTAAGGAAAGAGTTGGTAAATTTCTTGCGTTAATGGCGACAACTGCAATATCTGATAAAGTGTCTGTTCCGACAATTTTACCATCATACTTTTTTCCATCTTTAAGAGTAACTTTTATGGTATCAGCATTCTCTACAACATGGTTATTTGTGAGAATATAACCATCTTCCCTTACAATAAAACCTGATCCAAATCCACTACTTACTATTATTCCACGGGATGATTTACTTATGTCTATTTTTACAACTGAATTACTTGCCTGTTCAGCTATAATTGGAATAATTTCATAAGTTTCTATATTAGAACTAATTGATATGGGTGCGCTCGTTGTTGTTGATGTTTGAGGTTGTGCCTCCAGATTAATAGGTGGCGCCGGTAAAAACGATGGTTTTGAAACAAGCCAATAGGTGGAAAAAGCTCCGCCTGCAAATCCACCAATTATGAATATAATTAGCGCAACTATAATGCTTACAAACGAATTACCTTTTTTTCTCACTTTTAAATCTTCCATAAATTTCCTCCATTAATTATCAAAATTATCTAAAAGTAAATTACACTAATTCTTTTCTAAAAGTTACATTTTTTAATAATGACCTTATAAATTCAGCTCCAAACATTAAATATATTGAAATACTGTAAGGTCTGTCATTTAAGTAAAACAACCCATTTGCAACGCTAAGAAGCCTTTGTTTGTAGAAATTAACAAATAACTCCAATTCAAATCTCAATATTTGCACTCTTTGCCTCTCCTCAGCAGAAGCATTACTCTTTTTTATACTTAATGTAGCGGTTCTTTCATCTAATTCAACTAAAAGTTTTTTTGCAAGATTTAATAATTTTGTATCTATAAACTTATTCTTTTCTAAGATAAACTTTGCAGCTTTTACCTCTTGTCCTTCTTTAAATTCATTAAGTTCTTCCAAAAATTTAAAAATTTCAGTTGCAGTAGCTCTCCACTTTAAAGAGAACTCATTACAATCTATAATATTCCCAAAAAAAGGTCTTAATATTTCAGGAAGAACAATTTTTAAATTTCCATTAAGGCTTAAGTTGTCGAGAAAGTTTAAGCCTATTCTTATTGTTCTGCATATTGGTATATCAATTTTCGATTTACGGAGATTTCTTATTAATGCATCAGCTGCTGGTAAATATTTTGAACCTTGCTCGGGTAATCCAATTGCATTAGGATATAGACGCAATTCATTAATGAAGGGAACTGCTTTACCAATTATAAATCCATTTATGTTTTCATCTAATTGTTTATAACTCTCACCTGATATTTTGTAGAATAAGATTTTATTATTTTTATCCAAAAACAATTGCACTCTCTCTATTTTATTGTTGGCATCTAAAATATTTAAATAAAATGGTATGTTGTATAAATCATTTATTAATCTAATTCTCTGAATGTCAATTTTTGCTTCATTAAGTGATTGATTATATGCCTCTATAAATGTAGAAGTTTCTTTCATAAGGATATTAAAGAAAAAATTATCTAATCCAAAATCCTTTGGAGAAGAAAATATTGTACTTGATTTTGATAGATTAAAATTAAATCTCTCTCCTAAATCTTTAGTTATAAATTTGAAAGCAAGAGTCTCAAGGTCTGTTATAGTTGTTAAAGGATTGATATTGCTTTTTATGTAATTTATTAAATGATTACTTCTACTTATTATTTCTTCTTTACTTTCTGGTAGATAAGCCTGTTCTAATAACCCTTTAAGTAAATAATCAAAATATAATGATTTTAAAACATCTTTTATGTTTGCATCACCAAGCTGGATAGAAGAGAAAAGATAGTTCTGCTCTTTTTTTGGAGCTATGCCAAATTTTCCAAAAGACTTAGTTAATAAGTAAAAAAGCTCTTGTTCATTATGATCATTAAAAAATAATTTAAGATCATTACTTATATCATATGCACAATTATCTCCATATTCATTACTAATGCCTGATTGATTTGAAAAACTAGCAGCCGAAAGTTTTTTCAGAAAGTCTTTATCAAGTTTTTCTGCATAATCCGTATATTTTTTTGAAATTGTCCTAACATTTATTCCATAATCCTTTAGTTGTGCTAATTCGAGAGCAGGAAGATAAAATATACCATAAGAAGTATCAATATTTGTGTATGTTGCTTCTCCAAATGAATTTGAGTAATCCTCAGTTATAATATAATTATTGTCTTCTAAATTAGTGTAATAAAAAAGGTTTTGGTCAGGAGTGCCAATTTTTTCATCATGAATAAATGGGGTAAATGATATTTGATAGTTCTTCTCTGTGAGAGCATTAAATAATGCAACATCGGTAATAAGCGCATCCCAAAGTATGTTTTGGTCGCCCTTAAATATGATACTAATTTTTTCGTTATCTAATAATTTCATAAATAAACTCATTCATTATAGCTATAAATTTCAGTTTTATAAAATAAATAAAAACAATCGAATAAATCTTATTCAGGAGATTTTTTAAACATAACAATTATTATTTATGTCTGTTTATTAATAAATTAAATTAATTTTTGTTAAGTAAAAATGATTTTAAGCTATAATATTTTAAAAGGTGAACTTGAAAGTGAAAACTGTTATTTGGGAATTGTTTGATAAAGAGGATAAAAATATTAATTTTACTCCTTTCTTAGAAAGAGCTTTAAATGTTCTTGATCTGTCTATTGAAAGAGAAGAAATTCTCTTTACCGTAGATACGACCAATTTGGAAACTGTTGTTCAAAAAAGAGAAGTAATTAATTTAATAAGAGGCTTATCAGATATATTAAATAAAAACAAAATAATCATCCTTACTTCTCAAAGTGATGAAGTAATAAATTCTAATACTTTAGGCAGTGAATTTGAGGTTAAGTCTATCTTTGAAGACGGGTTTTGCTTAGTGGAACATAAAAGGAAAATTGAAAAATTCAGTGATTATAAAACTCAAAAACCTTTTTTTCTCTCAAAGTTCTATTTTCCAAAAAGTATTGTGGATGCCAAATTTATAGTTCCAATTAATATGTTTGATACTTCTCCGATATTTGGCATTAAAGGTGTTGTATCATCATTTTTTTGGTTCCTGCCTACTTATACAAGAAGCGAAATCCTCATTCTTGAAAATATAATAAATCGTTCAACTGCTCTTTTAGAGGCTTTTTCTGAAATTAGCAAAAGAATTATTTTTGCAGTAAATTTGCTATTAAATGAAGTTAATATGGCTACAATTTCGGAGGATAGTGTAGCGACAGATGCTTTTACTTCAGCGCTTGTAGGGATAAAGGCTTTATCTATTCCTATAACAAAAATAGCGAATAAAAAAAAGTTAGGTACAGGAGATATAATGAGGCTGATTATTTCTGGAGAAAAGTTTAGTAAACCCGTTACATTTCTTGAAAGAAAAGAAGTTGATAAATCTGTTACAATTAATTCAGCAAAATGTAATTTATGTATGAAATGTTTAGACTTTTGTCCCTTAGGAGCGATAATTATTGACGAGGAAAATTTATGTATAAATAATGATAAATGTAACAAATGCGCTTATTGTATCGAGATTTGCCCTTTGAAAGCAATAAATTAATAGTTTAACAAATTTTATAGAAATAATGCTGAATTTGCGGTTATACGGATATTTGCTTTAAATTGCGAGAATGAGATAAAAGGAGATATTTGTAAATGGAAAAGATATTAGTTATAAATCCAGGCTCAACATCAACTAAAATAGCAATTTATAATGATAAATCTAAAGTTTTTGAAACAAACTTAGCACACGAAGCTACTGAATTAAATAAATTTGAAAGAATAGTTGATCAATGTGATTTCAGAAAAGAGCGTATTTTAGATATCTTAGAAAAAGAAAATTACAGAATTTCTGATTTTACTGCTATTGTTGCAAGAGGAGGACTTTTAAAGCCACTTTCCGCAGGTTCCTACAGAATTGATGATAATATGGTTTCTGATTTGAAGGCTTGCAAATATGGAGAGCATGCTTCGAATCTTGGTGCAATAATAGCTTACGATCTATCTAAAGTGTATAACATTCCAGCTTTTATTGCTGATCCAGTGTCAGTTGATGAATTTACTGAACTTGCAAGACTTACGGGATTGAAAGATATTCAAAGAGTTTCTTTAGATCATCCTTTAAATATTAGAGCAATACTTAAAAAATACTGTGAAGAAGAGAAGAAAAACTTTACAGATTTATGTGCGGTTTGTGCTCATTTAGGTGGAGGAATTTCTGTTACTGCTTTTAAAGAAGGTAAATTGATTGATGTTAGTAACCCTAATGAAGGAGGACCATTTTCAACAACAAGGGCAGGCAGCCTGCCTTCAATTGATATTGTTGAAATGTGTTACTCAGATAATTATGATATGAATAGTTTTAAAAAGCTTCTTCTGACTCAGGCCGGACTGGTCTCGTATTTAGGGACAAATGATTTAAAGGTTGCCATTAAAATGATGGATGAAGGAAATTCATATGCTAAAGACGTGATAGATGCTCTTTGTTATCAGGTTAGCAAAGAAATAGGAGCAATGTCTTTAGTACTAAAGAAAAGACCGGAAGTTATTATATTGACTGGAGGAATGAGTAATTCGACTTATGTTGTTGACGCCATTAAAGAACGAGTTTCTTTTATAGCTCCTGTTAAAGTTTATTCAGGGAGCGACGAAATGGAAGCACTTGCATATGCTGCATTAAATGCAAAAAGCGGTAAAGAAGAAATCAAAGTATACTAAATTTATTAAGGAGGTAAATATTAAGTGATACAAAATTTTATAGAAGCAAAAGCAAAAGCCAAAAGTTTTCCTAAAAGAAGAGTTGCTGTGGTTGGAGCAGGGGACATAGATGTATTAGAAGCTGTTTTTGATGCTAAAAACGAGGGATTAATAGAACCAATTTTTATTGATTCTAAAGAGAAAATATTAAAGGCAAATTCAGATAAATTCGACTTAAGTGGTATAGAAATAATTGATGAGGGAGAAAAAATTCCTCAATGTCAGGCAGGCATAAAATTAGTTAAAGAAAATAGAGCAGATATTTTAATGAAAGGTTTAATACCAACGCCAATTCTCTTTAAAGAAGTTTTAAATAAAGAAACTGGTCTAAGATTTGGTAAACTTCTTACCCATATAGGAGTCATAAAAACACCTTACTATCACAAAATGTTAATAATGACAGATGGTGGCATAGTAATTGCTCCAACGCTTGATGATAAGATAGCAATACTTGAAAATGCATCTATTGTGGCAAAAGCTCTTGAAATAGAGAAGCCTAAAGTTGCTGCAATATCCGCAGTTGAGACAATTTCAACAAATATGCAATCAACCGTTGATGCTGCAATACTGACAAAAATGTATGAAAGAGGACAACTTCCTGGTTTTATTGTGGATGGTCCTTTGGCTATGGACAATGCAGTTTCTAAGGAAGCTGCTCTACATAAGGGTATAAAAAGTGAAGTTTCTGGAGATCCCGACATACTCCTTATGCCCAACATAGAATCAGGAAATATATTTTATAAAGCACTTGTTTATCTTGGCGGTGGCGCTGATACGGCTGGCATAGTAATAGGAGCAAAAGTTCCACTCGTTGTTCCTTCAAGGTCAGATTCTCCTCAAAACAAACTTAATTCTATAATAATGGCAAACTTGATTTCTTATTCGATTTCAAATTAAAGATAGGGGTATAAAAAATGAGCGAAGAATTGGCTCTTGTCATAAATCCAGGTTCCACATCCACAAAAGTAGCTATATTTGACGAAAATAAAGAAATCTTTAAAATAAATATTTCTCATAGTGTTGAGAAACTTAAAGAATTTAAATCCATAGTGGATCAATATATTTTTCGTAAAGATGCAATAATTAAAACAGTCAATGAGAATAATGTTAATTTTGAGAGTATAAAGTGTATCGCCGCAAGAGGCGGACTTCTTAAGCCTGGACCTTCAGGTGTTTATGCTGTTAATGAAAAGATGGTTTCTGATTTGAAGGCTTGCAAATATGGGGAGCATGCTTCAAATCTTGGTGCAATAATAGCTTATGATCTATCTAAGGAGTATAACATCCCAGCCTTTATTGCTGATCCAGTCACAGTTGACGAAATGGATAAATTAGCAAAATTTACCGGGCTAAAAGGCTTAGAAAGAAGAAGCATTTTTCATGCACTAAACCAAAAATATATTGCGAGGAAATTTTCCAAGGAACATGGTAAAAAATATGAAGACCTAAATCTTATTGTAGTTCATATGGGTGGCGGTATTTCAATAGGAGTCCATAAAAATGGTAGAGTGATTGATGTGAACAATGCTCTAAATGGAGATGGTCCTTATTCTCCGGAAAGAGCTGGCACTCTACCCACTTTGAGTTTAGCAGGACTCTGTTTTTCTAACAAATATTCAAAAATGGAAATGCTCAAGAATCTTGCTGGCAAAGGTGGTTTTGTGTCTCATCTTGGAACAAATAATGCTTTAGAAGCAGAGAAAAGAGCATTAAATGGAGACAGCAAAGCAAAACTTATTATCGATGGCATGATTTACCAAATTTCAAAAGGTATTGGTGAGGCAAGCAGTGTACTTAAAGGTAAAGTTAATGCGATAATCTTCACAGGCGGCATTGCAAAATCAGAATTTATTACTTCTGAAATAAAGAATTATATAGATTATATTGCACCAGTGTTTATTTATCCTGGAGAAAATGAGATGGAAGCTCTATCAGAGAATGTCTTTAGGGTATTAAAGGGAGAGATTAAACCATCAGTCTATGAATAAAAATATATTCTTATTTATTGGAAATATGGGTTCAGGAAAAAGCGAAGTTGCTATTAATTTCACTTTGAGGCTTACAAAAGAAGGGAAAAAACCTGTAAAGTTACTCGATCTTGATCTAATTAAACCTTACATCAGAATCAGGGATGTTTCCGAGAAACTTTTAAAAGCTGGAATTGATCTTATTGAGCCTTATGGTAAATTGAAAAACGCTGATATGCCTATAGTTCCAGCCAAGATGATGGATTATATTATGGATGATAGATTTGATCTTGTGATAGATGTGGGCGGAGAGGAAAGAGGAGTCATAACTATTGCTCAATTTGCTAAACCGTTAAAAGAAAAAAATCTTGAAGTAAATTTAACAATTAATACTTTAAGGCCATTCTCCAGATCCATTGATCAAATTATTTCTATAATTAATTCCCTCGAGCATAATTCGAAACTCAAGATCACAGGCCTTGTCAGTAATACTCATCTTAGATTTGAATCAACAATCGAAGAAGCTTATAAAGGCTACGAAATACTTTCTTCTGTGAGCAGAGAACTAAATATCCCTATAAAATTTGTTTGTATTTGGGAGAAATTATTAAACTCAAATTCAAGCAATGAAATTCTTGAGAAATTTAAAGGTCAGGATATTTTGCCACTGAAGCTATTTTTGACTTTTCCATGGGAATTGGATTCGGATTCTTCAATTTGAAGGAATATAAAAGAGAAATTCAACTCCTTCATCTAAATTTCTTGCCAATATTTCTCCACCGTGGAGTTTTACAATTTCCTCAACAATGCTTAAACCAATTCCAAATCCTGGGATAGAACGTTGTTTGTTAGTAGAGGATGCATATGGAGAAAATATATATTTAAGAGAGCCTTCGGGAATTTGAGGACCATTATTTTTGACCGAGAAATAATATTTGTTTTCTGATTTATAATATGATATTTCGATAACGCCATCGTTCTTTAAATAATTTATTGAATTTATTAACAGATTGTCAAATACTTCCTTTAACCTGAGGGGATCTGCATAAATTGATGAACTATCATCTTCAATTTTTAAATTTATTTTAATGTTCTTATCGTTTACTCTTACTAAATTGGCTTCTATAACTTCCTCTAATAATGTTTCAATATTAATAAGTCTTCTTTCGAGAGTGATTCCTTTGAATTCGATGCGAGATAGTTCCATCAAATTATTTAAAAGTAATACTAATTCGTTGGATTGTCGCAATATTAGTTCTGGTAAATTTTTCTTATCACTATTTAAAATTCCATCAGAGAAAACCAACTTTGTTGCTTCTGTTATTACTGTTATATAATTTCTTATATCATGAAGAATCTTTGCGAAAAATAGATCTCTTTTTTCCTTAATTTCGGCTATTTCTTTGTTTGCCTGAGAAAGATTTTCTAAAAGCATTAAATTTTTTAGTATTACATTAATATTTAAAGTTAATTCATTGATATAATCTAAAATTTCAGGATCTTCAATAAAAGATTCCTCTTTCACCCTTAAAAATGCTAAACAGAGTATTTCATCTTTGTGAAAAAGAGGAATAATTAGACCAATTTTTTCATTTTCTATAAATTCTTGTTCTTCACGTGTTATTCCGGTAAATTCTGGAAATATATTTATATAGGAGCTAAATATTGGTTTATTGTTTCTTTTGAAATATTCGATTAACATACTTTTTGGAGAAACTTGAAAACTTGAGTTTTTGATATCTGGACTAATATAAAGGTTTTTAGTTTTATCAAAGAGAAATAAGTAAAGGTAATCACAATTAGTTATGAATTTGAGGTCGTTAGTGAAAAGTTCTGCAAAAGAATTAATGCTATCACAGGTTAAATATCTTTCAATTGAGGATTTTATTGAATTTTCTATTGAGAAATGTTTTTTAAATAAATTTTTTTCTAAAGTTTTTTTAATTTGTTCATAAATTAAAGTTGTAATTATTACAAGCAAGGGGATAAATATGATTATATGGAATAAATTATTGTTATTTGTACTTAATTTAGCTGTATTGGTAATAGCTGGTATTAATACGCATATTGAGAGGTATGTAATTAATACTGTAATTAAAACTGTTAGAAGAATTGATAGAATGTAGGTTGTTAGCTTTCTGGCAAGTCTTCTTGTTTTAATAAACTTAAATCTGAAAATAGCATATAGGATTAATAAAGAATTTATTAAATTGGAAAGTATGTCTATTGGATAAGCTCCTAAAACAGGGCTTAAATTTGCAAGCGTTCCAACCATAAGTATAAAAGAACCTATAATCACATACCTTAATCCAGTTTTTCTAAACAAGTCTTCTTCTTTTCTGTATGAAAGAAGAAGTGTTACGGTAGATAGAATCATAATTGCGTAATCTAATCCGTATGCTACTAAGATTAATTTACCAGGCTCATAGATAAAAGAAGTTCCCTCAAACTTAGCTTGCGATACAATTAAGCCTGAAAGATTTAAAATCTCTAAAAAGATGTATGCTAATATATTAAATATTTTTAATTTATTTTGCTTAAGAGCGTATTTACAGGCAAAATCATAATAAAGCATCGGTATTAAGAGAAGTGCAGAAACCATGAATCTATTCCAGAAAAGTGGAGTAAGAATTGTAGAATTAAGGTGCATCATAAAGGAGCCAAAGCTCCAGATGATGTTTGCAAGGATATAATAACTTAAAGCTCTGTTTGTCCTATTTTTTTCAGTTCTAAAGAGAATAATAAAAATTACAGAGAAGCAAATAAATGTAAGGAAGGGAACCATGCTTGTTATATTAGTAATCATTTTTTATCATTTTCTCTAATAATTTCTAAAAATTTATTCATTATAGCTATAGGTGGATTCATATGAGGTATAGATATTGGTTCGTTTTCGCTTAATTTAATTGTTTGGATAAATTTTTTGAGTTTAGAAAATGTTCCAGCAGGTACGAGAGTGAGCTTAAGAGGCTTTATGCCAATCATCTGTTCATAGTCGTTGTAGTCATGGTCTAATTCTTTTAATGCGTTGTGAACAAATTCTTCAATTTTTGATTCAGAAAGGGAACTATCTAACATTTCAATATAAATATGAAGAAAAGCTTCACCATCTTTTTTGCTAATTTCTTTCACTGCTAACCAATCTTTAAATTGTATTTTTGTATTTATTAGGCTTTGTAAAATTGTTCTTTCTGTTAGCCTAGTAAAGCCAGCAATATCTATTACATCTTCAGTTCTATTTTCAAATCTGATTTGCGGAAGGTTTATTTTAACTTCATTATCACTATTTCCTAAAACTCTTATTATGTCACCAATTCTGTAGCGAACAAAGGCTCCACCGTTTAGAGATGTAATAACAATTTCATAAAGTTTATTTGGTTCGAGCTCATTTATTAAGATAGTTTTAGGTGAATAATTTGGGTTTACTAAATTTTTTTCGTGTTCTTCCCAGGGAATAAATTCAAGGAAATTTGTGTAAGGCACAAAAGTCATTCCTTTTCTGTTCCATGCCTGAAAAGCAGTTATACCTATTTCAGTACCACCGTAAATCTCTAAAGGCTTTTTACCCCAGAAATACTCAATTTTGTCAGCATATAGTGAGGAATCTATTCCTCCACAGATTATTCCTGTTAAATTCCAGATATCACGGGGCAAAATATTTCGCCTGAGTATCTTACTCTTTAGAAAAGCCTTGCTAAGAAGGAAAAATTTCTTTGGTTGGTTTAAAATAGTAGAAGGTTTTAATGTTTTAAGATAATTCGGAAAAATACTTCCTACTTTAACAAGAACACTTGCAACTCCAAAAAAATAATCAATTCCCTTTTGAAAACCAAGCTCAAAGCCATATAAGTTTCTTTCTTCAAAAGACAAATTTTGGGCAATTTCATAATGTGGCATATAGTCAAATTCATACTCATACTTTAATCCATATGGAATAGTACCTGTTATATATGGAAGAGGAGCCATACCATAAAGAAATTGTTTTCCATATCCAAACTTAAATTTTCCTCTACCGTAAGCAGTAGACATTATCACTGCGCCGAGAAATGCTCTTGCATTATTAAGAACCATTCTATATGGGTAAGGTGCCCATTTTTCATCATATTCTCCAGGTTTACCTGTGGTCATAGACCAAAAAAGTGGTTTTTCTGGTAATGCAGCTTCATCTTTTATATCCAAAATTCCTAAATAATCAGGATAAGTAGTTAAAGGAACTTTGTTTCTGAATTCTGAAACAGATTCTGGAATATAACTACCTAAAAATATTTTACCAAGTTTTGATGAATTAAGTAATTTTAATTGTTCAAGAAGAAGCACTTCCTGTAGTTTCATAAACATAGAAATATCTAAGTCAATAAATCCGCAATACCTATTCCATAAATCTACGAACCTATCCTGCCTTAATAACTCGGTAGCATTTAACATATATGATAACCATTATAATAATTTTTTAACATTATGACCATTATAATAATTTTTGACTTATGAGAAAGTTTATGATTTGTATCGAGCAAAATCTTAAATATGATATACTTCTGTGGATTAAACTATGGGAGTCATGAAGGTAACTACGAATGAATATCATCCCTTCATTCCGAAAGTGTGTATCAACAAGCTTGAACTGAGGAGATTCTTCGCTACTGGGAATAGTGCTCATTAGGATGACGGCGATGGTGTGATAACTTTCGTCGTTAAAATTAAACTCCTCAGAATCACGGAAGGTTGAATCCCCAATGCCACTTACGGAATACATCTCCTAAGGATTACTGTGTGATAAGAGTACATTCGTTACATACATTTCTTAAGGCAACAAAAAAGAGGTATAAAAGAGGAGAGGTTCCATCGGGTGGAAAATTGTAAGCAATTTAAAATAAATAAAAATAATTGAAATAAAAAATTTCAGTATCTAAAGAATCTGATAAAATGGAAGTATTAGCAGCTCATGTTTAGTTTTTTGATGAAGCAAAGATAATCAAAGATAATAATTTTATTAAGAAAATTAAACAAAGTAACATATTTTAAATTGTTTTTATAAGGGATATGGCATATATTAATTAGTTATTGTGCCCGTAGCTTAATGGAAAAAGCATCGGCCTCCGGAGCCGAGGAGTGGAGGTTCAATTCCTCTCGGGCACGGAGAAAATTTATGAAAAGGTTTAAGTTTATTATATTATTGGTTCTGATTGTAGTTGTAGTTTTTTTTATAAACAAAGAATTAGTTTATCTACCTTTACTTAAAATTAATGCGTCTGATAGCGTGGCTATGAAAGTTAAAGAAGAACTTGGTAAAGCTTCATTTATGGGTTTTACTTTTAAACGGAACATTCAAAATAAAGAATTTAAAAAAACAATTAATAACTGTGAAAGTATTACTCTTACAAAAAAAGGCTTTTTGAAATGGGAGATAAACACTGTTCAGGAAGTTTATAATTATATTGTCAAACTTAATGGTTATCCTATGAGTATTAATAAAGAAGGATCTTTAATTGATGAAAACGTAAATATGAACATTAATGATAATTCTTTAGCCGTTTTTATTGTAAACGTAAAAGCCAAAAACGATGCAAAAGTTGTTTATAATGATTACATAAAACCGTTTTTACTCTATGTTAATTCAACAAAAAGTAAACTTTATCCAATGATTTCTGAAATAAATTTTGATGATTCCCTTGGACTTAGCTTTACTTGTTTTGACAAAAAAAGAATAATAATAGGTAAAAGAAAAGATTTTGAAATAATTGAAGATGAATTTTTTAAAGCTAAAAGTCTATTAACTGAAAAAAAAGAATATACTAATTATAGTGAATTGGATTTCAGATTTAAAAATAGGATAATATGTAGAAAAAAATGATTTATTTCTTGATTTTATGTTTTTAATTGTTATTATTTATGAAATTACCCATCATGTTTGGATTTAGAAAGGAGAGAAAAAATGTTTAATGAGTTGGACCCTTGGACTCATACAAAAGCAACTCTAAAGGTTATAGGTGTAGGTGGTGGTGGAACAAATGCTGTGAACAGGATGATACAATGTGGAATTAGCGGTGTTGAATTTATAGCAGTTAACACCGACGTTCAAGCATTGAGTGTTTCACTTGCTCCTACAAAAATCCAAATAGGACCAAAAATTACTAAAGGATTGGGTGCTGGCTCAATCGCAGATCTTGGAGAAAAAGCTGCTTTAGAAAGCGAAGAAACAATAAGAGATGTTCTTAACGGAACTGATTTGCTGTTTTTAACTACAGGTATGGGTGGAGGTACTGGTACGGGTGCAAGTCCTGTAATTGCCAAAATAGCTAAAGAAATGGGAATTCTCACTATTGCCATAGTTACAAAGCCTTTTTATTTTGAAGGTGAAAGAAGAATGAAGGTTGCAGAGGAAGGTATCGCGAAAATTAAAAATTACGTTGATACTCTTATTACTTTATGCAATGATAGGCTTCTTCAGATATCGACTAAATCCACTTCATTAACTGAAGCTTTTCTTTTAGCCGACGATATTCTTAGGCAAGGGGTTCAGGGCATATCTGATATTATAAATGTTCCTGGATTAATAAACGTTGATTTTGCAGACGTTAAAACTATTGTTAAAGATGCAGGAAGCGCGTGGATGGGTATAGGTTCAGCAAAAGGGGAAAATAAAGCAATTGAAGCAGCAAAAAGGGCAATCAATAGTAAATTACTCGAAACAAATATTCAAGGAGCAAAAGGACTTCTCTTTAATATGACGGGAGGCAAAGGGCTCACCATAACTGATGTTAATGAAGCAGCAAAAGTAATAACAAATTCAGTCCATAAGGATGCTTTAAAAATATGGGGAGCTGTAATACAGGAAGATATGGATGATGAAATCAAAATAACAGTTATAGCAACTGGTTTTGACTCTCATAAACAAATCTTTCCAGATGATGAATTTAGAGTAAGCTATAAAGAAGAAGAGAAAGAAGGAGAAAGCTTTATCGATATTCCTTTTTATCTAAAAAAGAGGATGGAACAATAAAATTGAAACAATGAAAAAAAGATTTTCAATATATAACTTAATTTTTGCATTATTTATAATTGTAATTGGTGCAGGGATTTTATTTTATGTGTTTAATGATTTTTCGCTTAGTAGAACACCAGAAACTATTTATGCAGAACTTCAGAGGATAGAAGTATCATTTCCAGCCGCAGGTTTTATAGCGAAAGATGAAAATATCTACTATGCAGAGGCAGATGGCAAAGTAAAGAGAATAATAGAACCAGGGGAAATAGTAAAAAAAGGAACAGAAATAGCTCAAATTGTTCAAAATGATGGCAAAATTATTTCAGTAAAAGCACAAAATAACGGCCTTGTCACTTATATAATCGATAATTGTGAAGATAAGTACAATATTAATAATATTGATAAATTATTGACAACTGAAATAATAGATCCGCCTGTCAAACAAGAAAGGGTTGCAGACGGAGATACGATTAAAAAAGGCAATTTTTTATTTAAAATTGTTGGAAATGATAAAATTAGCTATATTTTGGTATTTGATAAGGATGAGAAACAAAAGATTAGTGAAAATAAAGAATTAGTTTTCGCGGTTGAATACCCAGTAAATATGCTAATAGATGGGAAAATTGAGAGATTAGAAGACAGAGAAGATAATAAATGTTTAGCCGTTTTTTCTACTGAATACTATATCGATACTTTGCTAAATTGGAGAAAAATTTCTGGTAGGTTTGTTTTTGGCACTGTTACAGCTTCATATTTACCAATTAGCTCATTAACTAAAAATGAAAAAGGAGAAGATGTCGTTTACATTAAGAACTCTTCTGGTTTACCTGAGGCTTACAAGGTAACTGTTCTTGGAAAAGATTATTCACGAAAGAATTATATAGTTCAGGGGCTTAAGAAATTTGAAGAAGTGTATTTTGATGCTAACCTTGCGAAAGAGAAGATAAGCAAAGTAAGTGAATGATTAATATTGAAAGCAATTTTATTAAAAAAAGAATAGAATTATTAAGGAGTGACATTGTAGAAACAGCTCAAAAATGTAGAAGAAACTATCAAGATATAGAAATTGTTGCAGTGACAAAAGGAGTTGATACTTCACTGATATTGGAAGCTTTTAGTGAAGGTATCGATTTATTTGGCGAAAGTTACCTTCAAGAAGCATCTAAAAAATTAGATTATCTCTTTAATAATTCGTCATTAACTAAAGAAAACTTCCACTTTATAGGTCATCTTCAAAAAAATAAAGCAGTCAAAGCGATAAATTATTTTTCAAGCATTGATTCTATCGATTCAATTGAATTGTGTGAGTTAATTTCCAATAAAGCTTCTAAAATTGGCACCAAAGTGAATGTTATGATTGAGGTTAAGACTTCTTACGAAGATACAAAATATGGTTTATTGCCTGAAGAAACTATTGATTTTGTTGAGAATTTAATAGAACTACCCTTTATTAATTTAATTGGTGTTATGACAATGGCTCCTCTTGATGCCTCTGAAAATGTAACAAGAAATTGTTTTAGAAAGCTTTATAATGTTTGGGAAGAAATTGATAAATTATACAATTTAAAACTTCCATATATATCAATGGGAATGAGCGATGATTATAAAATTGCTATAGAAGAGGGTTCTACAATGCTGCGAATTGGAAGGGCAATATTTGGAAGGAGTTAAAATATGAAAAAACTTTTAGATTGGTTTTATAAATTATTGGGTGTTGAACAAGACGAAGAAGAAGAGGGTATAGAGGAAGAAATAAAGGTTGAGCCAGTTAGCAAGAAGCAACAAGGAAGATTTGCTAAACAAGCACCAGATTTTAAGGCTGTTATAGTTGTATCTTTAACTCCTAAAGTTAAGGAAGACGCAAGAAGAGCTGTGAATTTTTTAAAAGAAAATAAATTGATAATTGTAGATTTTGAGAATGGCGACGCAGACAGATCGATTTTATCATATTTTGTTGCCTATCTATCCGGAGCAGTTGATGCATTGGGTGGAGTAGCTGACAAATTTGGCGAATATGTGTATCTTTTTACCCCACCTGGCGTTAATATTTCAAGGGAACAAAAGAAGGATATTTTAAGTAGTTCCAACAACAACGAAAATCCTCCTTTCATCGAATAGAATCTAAATTGATAAAATTTTCATCAAAAATTTTTTTAAACTTTTTTTATAAAGATGTATTAATATGAGTGAAGACAAAGAATTATTTGAAGATTATTTTAGAAAATATAAAGATGATGTATATAGAGTTGCGTATTATTATACGAAAAATAGAGATGATGCAGAAGATCTTGTGCAAGATACTTTTATTAGGGCTTATAAGTTCTTTTCAAAGTTTAAAAGAAATACTAACTTCAAATCCTGGATACTCAAAATTATGCGTAATATTTACATAACTAAAAGTAAAAAGAAGAGTAAAGAAAAAAGTATCAAGAATCATGAATTAGATTTTTCTAAGGATTATTCATTAGAAGATGATTATCTTGATAATGTTACTATTTCTGAGGTTAGAGATGCAATACTTATGCTTCCAAGAGAGTTTAGAGAAGTAATAATGCTTTCAGACATCTCTGGTCTTATGTATGAAGAAATTGCAAAGATAATTAAAGTTCCTGTTGGAACAGTCAGATCTCGCTTACATAGAGGGAGGTTGATCCTTAAGGAAAGGCTAAAAGAGAAATATGATGCTGAGTAAATTTTTTAGTAATAAAAATTGTAAGTATTGTGAGTGTTTCGTAAATGACTATGTTGACAACAGATTATCAGGGATAAAAGAGGAAGAATTCCTTGCTTATATTGAGAATTGCTTAAAGGTTAAAGGTTGTAAAAAGTGTACTGAACTTATCAAACAATTTAAGATTATTAAAAGTTACTGTGCAAGTTTACGTGAAAGTTTGACTATGCCAGAAGACTTAAGCATGAAGCTTTTAAAAATGATAAGATAGATTAGTGCATCTCATTATAAACTTTACTAACATTTACTGATAAAAAATTATTTTATCCAGTAATTAGGCGCTTCTCTCACAATAGAAACATCATGCGGATGTGATTCTTTAACTCCAGTAGGAGTTATTTGTATGAATTTAGTATTTTTTCTAAGTTCTTCTATATTATGAGCACCAGCATAACCCATACCAGATCTTAATCCACCAACTAATTGATAAATAAAATCTTGAAGCTTTCCTCTATAAGGAACTCTTCCAACAATACCTTCAGGTACTAATTTGGCAGCAGAAACGCCCTCTTGAAAATATCTTTCCCCACCACCTTCTTTCATTGCTTCAATTGACCCCATAGCTCTATATTCTTTGTATTGCCTTCCGCCATAAAATATAAGTTCTCCTGGGCTTTCATCGAGACCAGCTAAAAGATTGCCAAGCATAACAGTGCTTGCACCAGCAGCAATTGCTTTTGTTATATCACCAGAATATCTAACACCACCGTCAGCAATAATAGGTATGTCATATTGATCAGCGATTTCCGAGCACATCATAATTGCTGTTAATTGTGGTACACCACAACCTGCTATTATTCTTGTTGTACAAATGGAGCCCGGTCCTATGCCTACTTTAACAGCTGATGCCCCTTCTTTTATTAATGCATAAGTTCCTTCAGGAGTTGCAACATTTCCAGCTACAACCTCGAGGTCTGGATATTTATATTTTATATTCTTTAATAGATTGATTACCCCTTCTGAATGGCCATGAGCTGAGTCAATAACAATTACATCGACTCCGGATTTGTATAATAACTCTACTCGAGTAAGAGCATCTTTTGAGACTGAAATAGCTGCTCCTACTCTCAATCTGCCACTATTGTCTTTGCATGAATTAGGATATTCAATCATTTTGTTAATGTCTTTTATTGTTATTAGGCCTTTAAGGTTATAATCATCATCAACTATTAATAATTTCTCAACTTTATGCTGCTTAAGTATCTCTTTTGCTTCATTGATTGAAGTTCCTTCTTTTGCAGTAATGAGGTTTTCTTTTGTCATAACATCTGATACTTTTTCAGTATAGTCTGTAATAAACCTTATATCTCTATTTGTTATTATTCCTATCAATTTTTCGTTTCTTGTTATTGGAACTCCAGAGATGTGATATTTTTCTGTGACATTTAAAACATCTTGAATTGTAGCATCTTCAGTAAGCGTAATTGGGTTTGTTATGAGGCCACTTTCTGACCTTTTTACCTTGTCTACTTCTTCTGCTTGCATTGCTGGAGGTAGATTTTTGTGAATTATGCCAATACCTCCCTGTCGAGCGAGAGCGATGGCTAATCGTGCTTCAGTAACTCTATCCATAGCAGCGCTCACAATTGGAATATTTAAAGGTATATTTTTTGTAAATCTTGTATGCAAGTCTACATCTCTTGGAAGAATATTTGAATAGGCTGGTATTATTAATACATCATCATATGTTAATGCTATTCCGTTTATTTTTTTATTATAATTCATAGAGCTTTCTCCATTCAAAAGTTAAAGTGTGTTAATAAGTCTAAAATAAAAACATTAATTTTCAAATATTTACATTATTTTCAGAGGTATATTTTTCTTTTGTATAACTTCCGTTAGTTTGCAATATGTCTCTTCTAATGCTTCAGATATGACTCTTGTTTCCCCAATAACTGTAATAAAATTTGAATCTCCAATCCAGCGAGGAACTATATGAGCATGAATATGATCTTCCACTCCAGCACCAGCAACCTTTCCGATATTCATTCCCACATTAAATCCTTGAGGCTCAAAAGCAGCTTTAATCAATCTAATTGAATAATCAATAAGATTAATAAATTCCAATGATGCATCATCTCGTAAATCAGATAATTGACTTATATGCGAATAAGGAACAACCATCAAATGTCCTGGGGAATATGGATATTTATTTAGAACGATAAAATTAAATTTACCTCTATAAATTATAAAATTTTCACTATCTTTATTTTCTTTTATCATTTTACAAAAGAAACATTCTTTATCTTTATTTCCTCTTATATACACATATCTCCATGGTGCCCACAATGTCTTCATAAAAATCTACCTTTCTAAAGTTGTTTTCATTATAAACCTTAATACAATTGAGATTGTCTATATAAATATTATTCTATTTTTAGTAATAAATACAATTATTTTAGTGAGGTGGAAAAATATGAGAAGAATGGTGAAAAGAATAGCTAATAAAAGAATATGGCTTGTTATAAGCATTGTCTTAATTATTACATTTAGTAATTCCTGTTCTAATAATATAAAACAGGTTCCACAAGAATCTAATGGAGGAATTACTTCTGAAGCTCCTTCTCAACCAGTTGATAATTCAAAAGAAAATTCTGCTAAACCTGAAGAGACCACCTCTGAAACCATGTCTCTGCCAACAGGCTTGATACCTTCTGAGATGAGAATCTCTGCCAAAGACTTTACACTTGAAAAAATTGATGGGGGTACATTGAGTCTATCTTCGTATAAAGGAAAAATCGTATTACTTGACTTTACAACAACCTGGTGTTACTGGTGCGATGTTCAGGCTCCACAGGTAGAAGAATTGTATAAGAATTACGCAAACAAGAATTTTACTGTTATAAGCATTGATTGCAAAGAAGAACTTCAGACTGTGAAAAGTAAATACCCTGGTGGAAAGCATATATTTCCAGTAGTACTTGATAAAGATGGCTCTGTGTCATATTCATATGGTATTAATGGATATCCAACATTCTTGCTAATTGATAAGGAAGGTAGAATTGCATATAAACAAGAGGGATATAAAGAGAACATGAAGGAAGTTGTATCAAAGATAATTGATTATTTACTTGAAAATGAGTAGCTTATTGTTATGAATATATTTGAACTAATTAACTTTTCTTTTAAAAATCTTAAACGAAATAGAAGTAGAATTTTCTTAACTATTCTTTCTGTGGTTATTTCTATAACTTTTTTGATAAGTTTTCTTGGGCTTATTGAGGGCTACAATAAGGCGATTATGAAAGATATTAATAACCTTGGAGTTCACTTATTGGCAATACCTAAAGGGTGTCCTTACGAAGCAACGGCTTTGATAATGCATGGAGGCATTATTCCCAATTATTTAGATGAATCAGTTATACAAGAAATATCAAGTCTACCAAATATTTATGATTATTATGCAATGGTGATGGGTATTTTGCCCTCTAAGGAATCACCAGAGAGTACAGATATCATTTATGGTGTAACGGATGGAGTATTCAACCTTAAGAAAAACTGGGGAGTATCCAAAAATTTATTTTTAAATGAATCTGGGGCTGTGATTGGTAAAAGAAAAGCCTTGTCCTTAGGAGTTAAGGAGGGCGACTATATTAAGTTGGGAAATAATGGAAATAAATATAAGGTTTTGTATGTTATTCCAGAAACAGGCACAGAAGACGATAATATTATATTTCTGCCTTTAAAGAATGCTCAGGATGTACTAAATGTTTCAGGTAAAATAACGGGCGTAGCAATCTCACTAAAAGATATAACTAAACTAAAAGAAACATCAGATGAGATAGAGAAAATAAAAGATGTTCAGGTAGTTACTATGAATAATGTTCTTTCTGTAGTTATGGGATATATTCGTATTGTAAAAGCTCTTTTGCTCGGAATTGTAATTATAACTGTTTTAGTTAGTGGTATTCAAATTTTAAACAGTACATTAATAGCAGTTTTTGAACAGATAAGAGAAATTGGAGTTTTTAAAGCAATAGGGGCAACAGGCAGGCAAATTGCAAGTTTTATTTTTATTCAGTCTTTTTTAGTCTCTCTGATAGGTAGTTTATTTGCTATTCTTGTATCTTATATTATTGCTCCAATACTTAATATAATTACTAAAAGTTTTATTCCTTCGCCACCTGCTGGAAGCATTATTTCTTTTACTCCATCGATATTGCTTTATGGAGTATTGTTTTCCATAGTAGTAGGATTTATCGCAGGAATATACCCTGCATACAAGGCGAGCACTCTAAGTCCTTCAGAAGTAATTAGAATGGATGTGTTAGTATGAACTTCTTTAAACTTGCTTTTAAGAATTTATTAAGAAGAAAGATAAGAACAATTCTAACAATAATTGGTATCGGAGTAGTGATAGCAATATTTTTTAGTTTAATTTCATTTAATGAAGGGTATAGTCGTTCGTTAGGAAATGAATTTTTAAGTTTCGGAATTCATATTTTAGCTGTCCCTAAAGGGTGTCCTTACGAAGCAACTTCTCTTCTTCTTCATGGTGGAGAGATGGATAAAACTTTAACATATGCTCAATTTGAAGAAATTGCTAAAAATGAATCAGTGGATATAGCTTCTCCATTACTTCTTATTAACACAACAATTAATTCTCATGAGTATAAAACTGCACTATACGGAATTTCCGATACTCTTTTTGATTTAAAGCCATACTGGAAACTTAATGGTAATAAATTTTCTTCTTTAACTGCAAACGAGGCAATAATTGGTGATAATCTCGCTAAAGAACTAAATTTAAAGATTGGCGATAGGGTTTATCTAACCAACGATAAAATAGAAACAAAAGTTATTGGAATTCTCTCTCCCACTGGAACTTCGGATGATAACTTTATATATGTACCATTACGGTTTTCAGAAAAATTGGCAGGTAAGAGCGATGCTTTAACCGCAGTAGCAATAAAAGTTAAACAAGGTGAAAAAATCGGAATGGTAGCAAACACGCTTGCTCAAATACCTGATGTTCAAATGGTTACTTTTACGCAAGTTCAATCCACATTAAATGGTCTTGTTTCAACAACTCAGCAATTATTGCAGGTTGCAACAATTTTTACATTATTAATTGGATTAGTGAGTCTTGTTAATACTTTATATATGAGTATAACAGAAAGAAAAAAGGAATTAGGAATGCTAAAGGCAATTGGCGCAAGGAATAGCCAAATATTTTTCCTAATAATAACTGAAACAATTATTATTGTGCTTATATCTGCATTCCTTGGTATTATCTTGGCTGTTGGTTTCTCAGGCACAATTGAGTATATTATTAGAAAATTAATAGAGAGCGCTCCTCCGGGCAGATTAGCTTATTTTACATTTTCATCTTTGATATTGACTGTTTTAATTTCTCTCTTAATTGGCGTGCTTTCAAGCTTATTTCCGGCTTATTTTGCTTCTAAAATTCCCCCTATGGAGGTCATAAGAAATGAATAATAATCAGACAATTATTAACGCAATAGATTTAAAGAAATATTATAAAATAGGCAAAGCTGAAATTGCAGCATTAGCTGGAGTAAGTCTTGATATTAAGAAGGGGGAATTTTTAGCAATTCTCGGTTCATCTGGTTCCGGAAAGACAACTTTGCTTAACATAATCGGCTGTCTCGATAAACCAAGCAGTGGGAAGTTATTTGTAGCCGATAATGATGTTACTGATCTTCCTGAAAAGAAATTAGTAGAAATAAGAAGAAAACATTTTGGTTTTATTTTTCAGCAATTCTTTTTAATCCCTACTTTAACTGTTCGAGAAAATGTTATGCTACCCATATTCTTTAGTGGGAAAAAAGTTTCAGACAAGTTTATTGATGAGGTATTGGAGCGAGTAGGACTCTTAAATAGAAAAAAACACCTTCCGAGTGAGTTATCAGGTGGAGAAATGCAAAGAGTTGCTATTGCAAGAGCGCTTGTGAATAACTCAGAGATTATTATTGCTGATGAACCTACAGGTAATCTTGATTCTCAAAATGCGAAAAATATTTTCGGGCTATTTTCTAACTTGAATGACGATTTTGGAGTTACAATCATATGTGCCACACATAATCTTGAACTTGCAAAAAAGGCAAAGGGTATAATTGAGTTAAAAGATGGTATAATAAAGAGTGAATGAAAATTAAGTGCTAATTTGGGAAATTTTAATATTAGAACAATAATTTAAATTAAGAGGTTTTGAATAGTGAATTGGGATAATTTAACAGAGAGAGCTCAAAGGGCGATAATGTTATCGCAAGAAGAGGCTCAAAGACTTGGCAATGACTATTTGGGTACTGAGCACATTCTTTTAGGCCTTATAAGAGAAGGTCAAGGTGTTGCTTACAGAGCACTTTCCCTTTTAGGCGTGAACTTTCAATACATTTATCAAAGGATTGAAAGCATTGTTAAAGAGAACAAGCGAATGAGATTTTACGATTTTTCATCTACAGAAGTAACTCTCACCCCCAGGGCGAAAAGAGTTTTTGAAATTGCTTCACTGGAAGCTCAGGAATTAGGACATAATTATATTGGAACTGAACATATACTTTTAGGATTAATCAGGGAGGGCGAAGGTATAGCAGCCAAAGTCCTTGAAGAATCAGGAGTTGATCTTGCAAAAGTTAGAGAAGTTGTTTTAGCATTAATTGGTGAAAAGGAAAGTTTTGAACCAAGGAAGGGAGTAAAAGGAGGAGAAAAAAATACTCCTAAAGTTAAAACTTCTACTCTTGACCAATTTAGTAGGGATTTAACACAACTTGCCAAACAAGAAAAATTAGATCCTGTAATAGGCAGAGAGAAAGAAATTCAACGTTTAATCCAGATTTTAACAAGACGAACAAAAAATAATCCAGTTTTGATAGGAGATCCTGGAGTTGGTAAAACAGTAATTGTAGAAGGTTTAGCCCAAAAAATAGTTAATAATGAAATTCCAGATATTTTAAAAGGTAAAAGAGTAATCTCTCTTGACCTCTCAGGTATTGTAGCTGGAACTAAGTATAGAGGCGAATTCGAAGAGAGAATGAAAAAGATTATGGACGAAATAAAAAAAGCAAGCGGAGAAATAATACTATTTATAGATGAACTTCATACTGTAATTGGAGCAGGTGCAGCAGAGGGTTCAATTGATGCCTCAAATATTTTGAAGCCAGCTCTCGCTCGAGGTGAGCTTCGTTGTATTGGCGCAACTACTATTGATGAGTATAGAAAACATATTGAAAGAGACCCTGCTCTTGAGAGAAGATTTCAGGCAATATATGTGTCCGAGCCAACTGTTTCAGAAACAATTGATATTCTTAAAGGTTTAAAGGATAAGTACGAAGCACACCATAAAGTAAAGATTTCTGAAGAAGCTATAAGTTCTGCTGCTAAGCTATCTGCTCGCTACATTACTCAAAGATTTCTTCCAGATAAAGCAATAGACCTAATTGATGAAGCATGTTCAAGTGTTAGACTTAAAGCTTCTATTCCTCCTGCCTCACTTAAAGAGCTCGAGGAAAAGGCAAAACAGATGAGCATAGAGAAGGAGTCTGCTATAAGAGGGCAAGAATTTGAAAAAGCTGCTCACTTTAGGGATGAGGAAAAAAAGATGAAAACTGAATATGAAAGATTAAAAGCTAAATGGGAAGAAGAAAGTACATTTAATGAACCAATAGTGACAGACGATGATGTAGCAGATGTTGTCTCTCAGTGGACAAATATTCCTGTAGGGAAACTACTCAAAGAAGAGAAAGAAAAACTCCTACGCATGGAAGAAAGTTTAGCACAAAAGATTATAGGACAGGATGAAGTTATAAATATTGTTTCAAATGTGATAAGAAGAGCAAAAACTGGTTTAAAAGATTCCAGAAAGCCTGTTGGTGCTTTTCTATTCCTTGGTCCAACAGGTGTAGGAAAAACAGAATTTGCACGAGTTTTAGCTGAATATCTTTTTGGGACACCCGATGCGTTGATCAGGTTCGATATGAGTGAGTATATGGAAAAATTTTCAGTCTCTCGTCTCATAGGTGCTCCTCCAGGTTATGTAGGGTATGATGAAGGCGGGCAGCTAACTGAATCTGTAAGAAGGCAACCTTATTCTGTAGTTTTATTTGATGAAATTGAAAAAGCTCACCCAGACATTTACAACATTTTGCTTCAAATTTTTGATAACGGTAAACTTACTGATTCACAAGGAAGGGTTGTAAATTTCTCTAATACTATAATAATACTCACATCAAATTTATGGGGTGGACAAAAGAGTAGCAAGGCACTTGGCTTTACAACTGATAAAAATTCAAGCGAAGAAGATAAAGTTTTAAAGAAAGAAAATTTAATGAATGAGCTTAAAAAATATTTTAAACCTGAATTTCTGAACAGGTTGGATGATGAAATAGTTTTCAATTCATTAACACAGGATGACATTTTGAAAATGGTAGATTTGTTATTTAAGAAAATTCAAGGAGAATTAAGCGATAACAATATAAAACTTACTCTTTCGAATGAAGCAAAGAAACAACTTGCAATTTTAGGATTTGATGAGAAATTCGGAGCAAGACCACTTTGGAGAGTAATGGAGAAAAATATTTCCAATGCCATATCTGAAAAGATACTCCAGGACGAAATAAAAGACGAAGACTCCATTTATATAGATTATGAAGATGGTAATTTTAAATTTGTAAAAGTTAAGTCTAATGATTTAGAAGAAGCTCCTGCTCAATTATCTTCTTAGTTCTTCCTCAGTAAAACCAAAATGGTGCGCTATCTCGTGATAAAGGACTTCTTTGATTAATTTGCTTATTTCAATATTTCTAATTGCTGCAACTTTTTTAATGTTTTCAGAAAATAGTGTAATCTTGTCAGGGAGTGTAAAGGAATAACCTAAAGAGCCTTTTAAGGGGTTAGGGATTCCCTCATAAAGCCCTAAAAGGAGACTATCCTTGGAGGAAAACTCTTTTTGGGGATAATCTTTAATAAAAATTGCTACATTTTTAAGTTTTTCTTTAAACTCATTTGGAAGAGAATTGACAGCATCCTCAACATAATCGCGAAAAGTTTTTTCTTTTTCTTCTTCTTCAGACATTTACTAAAATTATAGTTAGTTTAGTATTTTTATGTAATATAAAGAAGTAAAAAGAGGAGACCCTTCGTCGCTTTCAGATACGCTCCTCAGGGTGACTGGTGGCTTGAGATCCTTCGGTCGTTGAGAAGACACTCCCTCAGGAAGACGGGAGGGAGTGTGAGATCCCTTCGTCGCTTTCAGATATGCTCCTCAGGGTGACGAGGGTGGTGAGCGGAGACCCTTACGAAGTAAAATACGTTCCTTCAGGGTAACGGAGGTATTCCAATCTCAAAAGAATCTAATAAAATGAAAATGTTAGTAGATCAAATTTATTAAATAAAACAACATAACGGAGGGTCAAATGCTAAAAGAATTCAAAGAGTTTATAATGCGAGGAAATGTTCTTGATATGGCAATTGGAATTATAATTGGTGCAGCTTTTGGAAAAATTGTAACTTCTCTCGTCAATGATATCTTGATGCCGCCGATTGGATTATTGCTTGGTAGAGTAGATTTTTCAAACTTGTTCATAAATCTATCAGGACATCCCTATAAAACACTTGCAGAAGCAAAAGCAGCAGGTGCAGCAACTATAAACTACGGCGTATTTCTCAATAATGTAATTGACTTTATAATAGTATCTTTCGCTATCTTCTTGCTCGTTCGCCAAATAAATAGATTGAAACGTCAGGAAGAAAAGCAAGTAACAACTAAAGAGTGTCCATATTGTCATTCTAATATTCCAATCAAAGCAATTCGTTGTCCCTACTGTACTTCAGAACTAACAGCACCATAAAATGATAAAAATTTACTAAAAAGTTTTAAATAAAATAATAAATAATAGGTTTTTGAATTCTTTTATCAAAAATGGTAATATTTCAAAAATGGTAATATTTATTTATAAGGAATCATAAAACTTAAAAAGAGGAGGAAGAAAATTATGGAATCTACACAAGAGAAGAGAATGCCACTTTTAGGAGATACCTTTCCGGAAATGAGAGTGCAGACTACACACGGAATAATGGAGTTGCCTAAAGCTTTTGCGGGAAAATGGTTTGTTCTGTTTAGTCATCCCGCAGATTTCACGCCTGTTTGCACTACAGAATTTGTTGCTTTTCAAAATAGATACGATAAATTTAGAGCAATGAACTGTGAACTCATAGGATTAAGCGTTGATCAAGTTTTTGCTCACATAAAGTGGGAGGAGTGGATAAAAGAGAATTTAAATGTTGAAATACAATTTCCAATAATTGCTGATACGGGATCTGTTGCACAAACTCTCGGTTTAATTCATCCTGGTAAAGGAACAAATACAGTAAGAGCGGTTTTTGTTGTTGATGATAATGCAAAAATAAGAGTTATACTTTACTATCCTCAGGAATTAGGCAGAAACATGGAAGAGATTTTAAGAATTGTTGAAGCAATACAGATTTCCGATAAAAATAAGGTTTCTATGCCGGCTAATTGGCCAAACAATGAGCTCATAAAAGACCGTGTAATAATTCCAGCTCCTACTGATGTGAAAGGAGCTAATGAAAGAAAAGAAAAAGCAAAAATGGGTGAAATTGAGTGTTTTGATTGGTGGCTATGCCATAGAAAATTATAAAGAGTAGGAGAAAAACATGTTATCACAAATACCTATTAACCTTGAAAAGGTAGGAAAAGATTTAGATAAGGAGATTTTAAGGGCAGGAATAATAGCTGAATTAGATGCCATAAACCTATATGAGCAAATGGCAGCTATGACCAAAAATGATCTTATTAGGAAAATGCTTTTGGATATAGCCAAAGAAGAAAAGACCCACATGGGCGAATTTCAAACACTACTATTAAAGGAAGACGAAGAGCAATTAAAGGAGTTAGAAGCAGGAAAAAAGGAAGTCATTGAATTGATGGAGGAATAACACTGGTGTAAAGATTCCACTTTTGAATTAATTTATTAGCAAAACTTAAATCATAAGAGATTTAGGTGAAATATGGTTAAAAAACAAAAAAATTTGGATTTAATCAATATTCGTAAAAATTTAGTTATAGTTACTATATTTGGTATAGCTATGGGTTTTCTTGAAACAGTGGTAGTTGTTTACCTTAGGCAGTTATATTATCCAGAAGGATTTATGTTTCCTCTAAAATTAATGTCCTTAGATGTTACTATTATTGAATATATAAGAGAAATCTCTACTTTAGTAATGCTTTGCTGCATAGGGGCAATTGCTGGAACGAATTTTCTTGAAAAATTCTCTTATTTCCTTTACTGCTTTGGTATATGGGATATTTTCTATTATATATGGCTGAAAGTTTTAATTAATTGGCCATCATCTTTATTGACGTGGGATATTTTATTTCTTATTCCTGTTGTATGGGTTGGTCCTGTTTTAGCACCTGTAATTTGTTCTATAACAATGATATTTTTAGCTGGATGTGTATTATATTTTAAAGGTAAAGGGCATTCCGTGAGTATGACTTTGCGCGAATGGTTATTAATGATAGTAGGTGCATTTATTATTTTCTGTACATTTATTTGGGATTATACTAAGTTAATAATCAAAGGAGGCTTTCTTTCAAACATATGGACAATAGGGACTAATGAGGATTTTCAGCAGCTAATTTCTCAATATGTTCCTACTCATTATAATTGGTATCTATTCATTATAGGAGAAATATTTATACTTTGTTCTATAGGGTTATTTTGTAGAAGATTTAAAAAATCAACCTCTAATAACTGAATTGATTTTTATTTGTGGAAAGTAGAAAATATAATTAATATGTTTTAGAATAAGAGGCGATAAATAAAGATGGAAAAAAGAAAAGATAATTTAAAAGGCAAAATTATATTTGTATCTATTTTTTTGATTGTAATTTTTATTAGTTCTTGCAGTAAGCCTTCATCGAACAAAGTATTCTCTAATAAGTATTTTACTTTTGAATATCCAAAGGATTGGTCTGTGAGCGCTAAAGAAAATAATGTTACAGTTACAGGACCTATTGAAGATGCTTATTTTGTCAATGTAAAATTTGATTTTAGTCCCGAAGTTAATAGTAATCTCATTGAATTTAAAAAAACCGTTGAAACTCAAAATAGATTAGAGCTTCTTCCTGGTTTTGTAGATGGAGGAGAGAAAGAATTAACAATTTCAGGTATTCCTGCTATTAAGCATTCTTTGAAAACAGTCGTAAAGCCTACTGAATCTGCCCCATATATAACTCTCTTTGTTAATCTTATATATGTTGTATCTGAAGATCAAAAGGTTGGCGTTGTCATAACTACGGAGGTTCCTGAAAGATATAACCTTAAATATGAAGATATTCTTAATAATATAATTAATTCCTTTAAGTTTAGATAATGAAGAAATATGTATTAATTTTTTTACTCGTTTTATTTGTGTTAAACAGTTTTTCTGCATTTAATTTAGCTGCAGAAGATAGCTCCATACATATTTCAATAAATGAAAGCCAATTCTTATATGTTGGAAATAACTATACAAAAAGGATTATTGCTTTGGAAAAGTATGGATATTGTATAAAAAATATTTCCACTGAAACTAAAATAAAGTATTTAGAAGATATATGCTCTTGTCCCTGCGGAGGCTATTTGTTAATTTCCGATCCATTAAATAATAAGGTGGTTTCTATTGATGATATAGATGGTAAAACTAATTATACTATATCGGTTGAAAAGCCTGGAAGTTTAGCAATTTCTAAAAATAAAATAAGATATGAGGGAATTATCAGCGAAAAGAGAAATTCCATTCTATTATATACTGACAGTGGCAAAATTATTAGAGAGATACCTCAAAAAGGTAAATTCGATGAAGCCTCGGCAATTCTCATTGATAAAGATAACAATATTTGGGTATCTGATTCTAAAGACGGCAAGTTACTAAAGTTAGACTTAAAAGGTAATATTTTAAAGAACATAAAAAATGCTGATTTGTATGGGGCAACAGATATTGATTCAGATAAATTTGGTTACGTTTACACAATATCGAGAAATAAAGTTTTGCTTAAGTTTGGAAGTGATGGAAAATTTTTAGGGAAGTTTAATCTCAGTAATATTCTTACTTCTTCGCCTGTAAGTTTAGCGATCGATTCTGTTGATTCTTTTATTTGGATTGCTTGTAGCGATGATAATATCTTTAAGTTTGATTCAAACTTAAAACTAATTGATAAAATTACAGATATTACAAAGAAAGAAAAGAAAAAGGTTATATATCTAAAGATAGGCAGCAGAATACTCGATTATGTTGGATTTAACCCCACTATTTTGGATGCACCACCTTTTATAGATAAGAGTTCAAATAGGACTCTTGTCCCGGTGAGAGCAATATCTGAAATTTATGGTGCAGAAGTCGCATGGGCTGATAAGGAAAGAAAAGTAACTATAAAACTTGGTTCCAAAGTAATCAATCTTTTTATAGGTAAGAAAGAAGCCACCATTAACGGTAAGACTTTTATTTTGGATTGTCCACCAATGATTGTATCAGGCAGGACATTTGTTCCTTTAAGGTTTATTTCAGAGGCTTTAGGCGCAGAGGTTAAGTGGATTCCTTCGGAAGAAAGAATAGTTATAGCTCTGTAATTTTTATTGCCCCTGCTCTTAAGACATTTATACCTTCTTTTGTTACTGATATAACAGTAGAGCTCTCACGTTCAGGCAGGTTTCCATAGTCAATTGTTAACGAAACTCGTGGTTCTTGATTATTTAGAGTTTCTTCTATTTCAAAGCCATTTTTAAAGGGTGGACTACCACTAATATTTGCGCTTGTAGTCATTAGAGGTATTTTGCAATATGCAAGCAAATCAAGGATTAGAGGAAAATTTGGTATTCTAATTCCAATTGTATCCGATTCTTCTACGGAACAAAAAAGAGAAAGGTTTTTCTTTTTCTCAAACACAGCAGTAAGTGGTCCTGGCCAGTATTTATGAAGGATTCTATTTTTTAGTAACTCTGGTTCTTCTATATATTCACTTGCTTCTTCGATTGAAGCGAGGAAAAGAATCAATGGTTTTTCTTTATCTCTTTTCTTTATTTCATAAATTTTTTCAACAGAGTTTTTAGAAAGCCCATTTGCCCCAAGCCCATAAACAGTATCAGTAGGAAATGCTATAATTTCTGATGAGTTAAGCGCTGTTTTTATAATTTCTTTCTCTAAGAGAGATAGTTTAGCCTTATCCCTTGCATTTATGACCATTATTTCTTTTTGAGGTTAAGCATTTTATTTTCTGTATGGTTTAAAAGTCTTTTTATGTTTGATGAGTGTCTTATAATTCCAAGAGCGCAAGCGATAAAACCAAAAAGAATATTCTGTGGTGATTGAGCAAATATTCCTATAAATATAGGAACAGATATATAACCTGCAATAGAAGCTAATGAAACATACCCAGAGAAAACTAAAACAATTAACCAGACTGAAAAAACAAGTAAAGCAATTTTAAAATTAAAAGCTGTTATTACACCTATTGTTGTTGCAACACCTTTGCCACCTTTAAATTTTAAGAAAGGTGAAAAATCATGCCCTAATATTGCAAAAGATGAAAGCAATAGTAGGTTAGTGTCGTTTATGTTAAATAACTTAAGTCCAATATAATAAGGAATAAAACCTTTAAAGAAATCAAGAATAAACGATATTATGCCTACTACTGGCCCAGCTACCCTGAATACATTTGTTGCGCCAATATTTCCACTTCCGTGGGATCTTATATCTATTCCTTTATACAGTTTGGCTAAAATGTATCCAAACGGCATTGAACCAATAAGAAAAGAAACGACACAAAAGAGAATTTCTTTATTAATTATAGGAAATAGCCTCCAATCACTCTTGGAATGCCAGCTAAATCTTTTCTTACAAATATATTTCTTAAACCTTGAAGATAGAATAACTCTTTAACTTTGTTCTCCTGTAAGCCTCCATCTATTTCAATAAGAAGCAAGCCATTCTTCTTTAAAAATTTATTAGCAGAGGATAAAATTTTATTTATTAATTCTAAACCTTCTTTTCCTCCGTTAAGTGCGATTAACGGCTCTGCTTTAACTTCTTTTGAAAGTTTTTTAATTCTTTCTGAAGGTATGTAAGGAGGATTAGAAATTATTAAGTCATATTTTTTACCAGTTGGTATAGGAGAGAAAAGATCTCCAATATATAAAGTAATCTTATCGCTTAAAGAGTATTTTTCGATATTTACTTTAGCTATACAAATTGCTTCTTCAGAAATATCAGTTGCGTCAATTTTTACATTTGGACAATTTAAGCATAGCGCAATTGACACTGCTCCACACCCAACACCTATTTCTAATACATTATTCTCGGTTGAAATATTGTTTTTGAGGAATTTTAATCCCTCTTCAACTAATATTTCTGTTTCCTGTCTTGGAATAAGCGCTCCATTTGCTACACTTAATTGTATGCCATAAAACTCTCTTTTCCCTGTTATGTAGTATAATGGTTCACCAGAAATTCTTTTTCTAAGTAATTCTTTGTATTTAATATATGAAGAAGTGTCTATGTTATCAAAAATATTCTTGTAAAGTTCGGTTTTACTCTTTTTTAAAACATAAGAAAGAAGCACTTCAGCTTCAGTTCTATTGGAAGAAAATTTCTTTAAGTACTTACTTCCGAAAGCTAAAGCCTCGTTTACAGTTTTTGCCATTTTAAATGACTAACTCCTTTTTTCGTTCTTCATCATATTTAACTCTTAAATTAGAAATTAGTTCATCTAATTCACCATTCATAATATCTGTTAAATTATAAAGAGTCAAGCCTATTCGATGATCTGTAACTCTATTTTGTGGAAAATTATAAGTTCTTATCTTTTCACTTCTTTCCCCCCAACCTATCTGGGATCTTCTCTTTTTTGCTTCTTCTTCATTACTTTTTTTAATTTCTATGTCGAGAAGTCTTGCCATCAAAACCTTTAGAGCTCTTTCTTTGTTTTGTAATTGAGACCTTTCATCCTGACAGGAAACAGTTATGCCAGTAGGCATATGCGTTATTCTTACAGCTGTTTCATTCTTCTGAACGTTTTGACCACCATGACCACCTGCTTTAAAAGTTTCTATTTTTAAATCCTCTTGCTTAATTTCTATTGAGGCTTCTTTAGCTTCAGGCATAACGGCAACTGTAACTGTTGAAGTATGAATTCTACCACTTGATTCGGTTTCAGGAACTCTCTGAACTCTATGAACTCCACTCTCAAGCATTAAATATTTGTATACATTATTGCCTATAACTTCAAAAATAATTTCTTTAAATCCACCAAGACCTGTAGGGTGAGAAGATATGATATCTATTTTCCAGCCTTTAGAAATAGCATAACCTGAATACATTCTAAACAACTCTGCTGCAAATAACGCTGCTTCTTCTCCTCCTGCGGCAGCTCTTATTTCCATTATAACATTGTTTTCCTCGAAAGGCTCTTCTGGAAGCGTCTTTTCCTCATATTTTTTTAAAAGTTCTTCCTTCTTCTTTTGCAACAATGATAATTCACTTTCAATTTCTTCAACAAACTCTGGGTCATTTGATTCTTTTTTGAGAAGCATTAAATCTGTTTCTTCTTTTATTAATTTTTCATAATCTTGCACTATATCTATTAATTCTTTTAGTTTAGCTTCTTCCTTACTATATTTTATTAAAAGATCCTGATTTGATAATATTTCGTTGGAGGAGAGCTTCTCAAGTATTTCTTTATATTTATTTTTGAGTTCAATTGAATCTACGAGCATATTTTAAACTTTTACACTGTCAACAGCTATACTTTCAAGAAATTTTTCATTTGAAGGGGTTTCACTTGCCCATTTGATTAATCTTTCTAAAGCCTCTGCAGAATCTAAGTTCGATAGGAATCTCCTTAAAGTCCAGATACGTTTAAGTTCATCATCGGAATAGAGAAGTTCTTCTCTACGAGTTCCGGATCTCTTAATATCAACTGCTGGGTAAAGCCTTCTTTCGGCTAACTTTCTGTCAAGCACTAACTCCATATTTCCTGTTCCTTTAAATTCTTCATAGATAATTTCATCCATTTTTGAACCCGTTTCAATTAAAGCTGTTGCTATAATCGTTAAACTACCACCACCATCTATATTTCTTGCAGCTCCAAGAACTTTTTTAGGTCCATGGATTGCAGCAGTATCAAGTCCTCCAGTTAATGTTCTACCTGTTGGAGTGACAGAAAGGTTATAGGCTCTTGTAAGCCTTGTAATGCCATCCAGTAGTATAACAACATCTTTTTTCAATTCCACCAGTCTTTTTGCTCTTTCGACAGCAAGTTCAACCACTCTTATATGGTTTTCTGGCAATTGGTCAAAAGTGGATGATAAAACTTCAGCTTTTACTGATCTTTGCATATCGGTAACTTCTTCTGGTCGTTCATCAATAAGAAGAATCATTAATGTGACTTCAGGATGGTTAATTGAAATACTTTGCGCTAACCTTTTAATTATGGTTGTTTTTCCAGCCTTAGGTGGAGAAACTATTAATCCTCTTTGTCCTTTACCCAAAGGTGTAATTAAATCGATAATTCTTATTGTTAAATTAGAAACAAATTCAGATTCAAGCCTGAATCGTGAAAGCGGAAATATTGGAGTAAGGTTTTCAAATTTAGGGCGGGATTTTATCTCCTCAAGGCTTAAATTGTTAACCTTTTCAATTTTAAGTAAAGCAGGGTATTTCTCGTTACTTTGCGTTGGCAACCTGACTATACCATCAATTTCATCTCCCTCTCTTAAGCCAAATTTCTTTATCTGTGAAGGTGCTACGTAAATATCGGATGAGGTTGGTACATATTTACTAGACCTTAAAAAACCATATCCATCTGGATGAATATCTAAAATGCCATGACCTCTTGCAGTAGGAAATTTTGATAAAATTTCCTCTTTCGTAAATTTTGTTTCTTCATGATTTTTCTCTGTTTCAACTTTTGTTGATATTTCCTGGGTTTTTGCTGCTTCCTGGATTGGTTTAGTCTCATAAATTTCCTCTTTTACTTTTTTTGTCCTACCTCTTTTTTTAGGAGTTTTAACAGTTTCCTCTTTCGTGGGAGTTTCTTCTTTTGACTTGTTTTCGTAAGATTTAAGAATGAGTTCTATTAATTCATTCTTTTTATAGATCGTATATCGCTTAATTTTTTGTTTTTTTGCGACATCGTAAAGATCTCTTGCACGGAACTTTTCTAATTCTTCCCTTGTATATTTTTTTTGATTTTCCAAAATCCATTCCTCCTTAATTTTTAATGTTACTATTTAAATTTATTTTTTAAAAGAAAGGTTGCATAATTCATCTGCTCTTTTATTCTCTTCTCTTGGGATATGAATCACTATTAAAGATGAAAAATTTTTACTAATTTCTTGTATTCTATCATAAAGAGCTTTAATTTTAGCATCTTTAACTTTATAAATGCCATTTAATTGTTTTACAAGTAGCTCACTATCGCTATATATAATCACCTCTTTTTTGTCCGAAAAGTTTTTAACAATATCTTCTAAAGCGTTAATAAGTGCTGTGTATTCAGCAACATTATTTGTAGTCCTTCCAATGAGAGAATACTTTTCTACTATTGTTTTGTTCCCTTCTTTTATTATGTATGCGTAACTTGCTTCCCCTGGGTTACCACGAGAGGCACCATCTATGTAAACTTCAAGCATTATTCAGACAGAAAAAGTATTCTACCACAATTTTCACAACATATAAGCATATTTGGATCTTTTTTAAGTTTTTGAATAATACTCAACGGTATACTCGACTTACATACTCCACAAACATTACCTGAAACCACAGAGACAGATTTCCCCTGTCCAAGCAGCAATGATCTATCAAAAGCTTCAAGGTATTCAGGATTTATATCATCTCTTAACATTTTACGACGAAGGTCAATTTCTTCAAGTATCTTTTTTGTTTCATTTTGTTCTTTATTAAATTCATCTTCCTTTTTCTTTAAATCTAACTCAACGTTTTTAAAGATTTCATCAAAACTATCTAACTTTTTTTTGAGTTCTTCCACTTCATCCATATAGATTAATACTGTTTCTTCGGATTTATCTTTTTTATTTTTTAGCTCTTTGATTTTATTTTCAAGCTCTGCTAAAAATTTAGGGTTGGTAGATTTATTAGAGAAAAGCTCATTCTCGTATTTTTTAATATTATCTTCTAAAGTGCTAAGGTTAAGTTCTTCATCTTGGAGATATTTTTTCTTCTCAGTGAGCTCTTTTACTAATTCGCCTCTTTCTGATTGTAGATAATCGAATTTAGTTTTAATCTCTGAGAAATTTTTAAAGCTTTCTTTGGAAGCTTTTTTAATTTCTACTTCTTTATCTTGAAGCAACTGCAAATCATACAACAACTTTATGTCATCGCTCATTTTTTCATTTTAACACTGTATTATTGGGTTCCAAAACTTAAAGGTCAAACTGGGCCCTGAAGGACTCGAACCTCCGACTTGCTGGTTATGAGCCAGCCGCTCTACCGACTGAGCTAAGGGCCCCTGCTAATAAAGCCTCCTAAATAATTTGTATAAAGTAATAAAGTGTAAATTAATCGATTAATCAGGAAAATATTAAACACAAATAAAAAAAAGTCAAGCTTGCGGTTTAGTCTAAATTATTTCACTCTAAATCGTTTTATTTTATCTCGAAAATATTATTCTTTTTATAACTATTGCTTCTCTTGCTTTTCCAAGCAATTACAGTTATAAAAATACAATATGTTTTTTCATGAAAATAAGAATTCAGAATACAGAATGTATGAAAAAATATGGATCCCCGATAAAAGATTTCGGGGATGACAGTATGGTGGAGTTCGAGGATGACATTTTGGTGCCTTTGAATGACCCCTCTCTCTGTCACCCTGAGGAGCATCTTTACCGCGACGAAGGGTCTACTTCACGAATGCATAAAAAAGAGGAGATTCCTCAGTACGTGTGCGAGAATACCGCACTTCGGAATGACCACCACCTCCGTCACCCTGAGGGAGCATCTTTCCAGCGACCGAAGGGTCTCCTCTTCTTGAATGCACAAAGAGTAAAAGATGAGATTCCTCGCTTCGTTCAGAATGACAGGAAAGGCTCATGATGACAGAGAAAAAAAGAATCTCGGCAGTTAGCGTTAAAAATATTTTTAAAACTCTTCCTTTAAGTCTCGAAGCATTAAATCTCTTATTGATTTTTTAACATTTTTTTTGTTATGAACTATTTCATACACTTCGTTGCAAATTGGTAGTTCAACATTTAATTTATTTGCCATTTTAATAACTGCAGGTAATGAACTTATACCCTCTACTGTTATCTTTTTGATTTCAACAATTTCTTCGATGCTTGCACCCATAGCAATTTGTATTCCTGCCCATCTATTTCTACTTAAGTCGCTTGTGCACGTTCCAATTAAGTCACCTAATCCTGATAATCCATATAAAGTATCAATATTTCCACCCACGCTAACAAAAATCTTTTTCATCTCATTAATGCCTCTAACTATAAGAGATGATTTTGTATTACTACCAAGTTCGAGTCCATCACATATTCCAGCTGATATTGCTATTATATTTTTAAGAATACCTCCAAGTTGGATACCTGTAGTATCAGTATTTGTATAAACTCTAAAATATTCAGTAGAGAGGAAAGTTTGTAAGCGGGAAATGTATTTCAAGTTGCTGCCACCAATTACTGTTGCCGCTGGTAATTTTCTTGCTATTTCATAAGCAAAGTTAGGTCCTGATAGTACAAAATAGTTTTCTTTTGGAATTTTTACAAATGAACGATAAAGATAGTCAAGAATAAGTTCTTGAGTGCTGGAAGGCATCATACCTTTTATGAGAGAAATTATAAATGAATTTTCTGAAACGTTTTTATTAATTTCAGGTATTAATTCAGCTAAATATTTTGATGGCACAGCTATGAATATCGTGTTCTTATTATATAAGGCTTCTTTCATTGAGGAAGTGGGGTAAATACCATCATTCAACTTTATTCCTGGCAAGTAATATGTATTTTCACGCTTGCTTTGTATGGCATCAAGAGTTTTTTCAGAATGAACCCATAGGGTAACATTATTGCCTTTATCTGCAATTAGGTTCGCTATAGTTGTACCCCATGCACCGGCACCAATTACGGAAGCTTTAATCTCTTCTATTTTTCTCTCCTTCCTTTTAGTTCTAATTCAATGGGCGTTCCAATCAAAGAAAGTTCATTAATTAAATTTTTTCTTAAAAAATTTAAATCAGATTCTTTAAAGTAGGATTTATTGTTCACAAAGAGTAAAAATTTTGGTGGTGCTGTTTTTGTCTGGGTGGCATAAAAGATTTTGCCTTTAATATTAGCAGACTCTTTAAGAGCAATGTTTTGTATAGCTTTGTTAACTATGCTTGTTTTGAACAACGCTTTATAGGATTCATAAACTTTATTTATTGTAGAATAAATTTTATTAATTCCTTTTCCTTCTTTCGAAGATATAAATAGAATTGGTGCAAAATAAAGAAATCTAAGTTTTGAGTTTACCTCAGTAATTACTTTATTTTTGTCTTTAATCATGTCAGATTTATTTATTAGAATTATACATCCTTTCTTTTTTTCGAGTATCGATCTACCAATTTTTTGATCTTCCCTAACTATTTGCTGTGTTCCATCAACCATAAAAAGTACAATATCTGAAGCAATTATAGCATTCTCTGTTCTTTTCATACCCAAGTATATGGGACTAAATTCATGTAATCTGCTTGAGCGAATTCCAGCAGTATCAACAAATGTATATTCATTTCCTTTATGCTCTACTTTTTCCTTTATTGAATCTCTTGTGGTAAATTCTTTTTCGCTCACCACAACTCTATCTTCGTTTAATAATTTATTAAATAGAGTAGATTTGCCTACATTTGGTTTACCTACTATAGAAACTGTTGGATATTCCTTCAGTTTTTCTTCATCAAAATTTATTTCCTCTTCACTTACATCTTCAATAACTCCTTCTAAAAGCTCATATATTCCTTTACCTTCTTTTGCAGATATTGGATAAACATTATCTATTCCAAATTCAAAAAAATCATTTATCAAAAATTCTTTCTTATCAGCTTTATTCACAGCGAGTATGGTTTTAGATATAAAGTTATTGATTCTTAGGAAATTTAATATTTCTAAATCTTGCCTTACAACACCTTTTGTTCCATCAACAACAAAAATTATTTTATCTGAATTATTTAGCTCCTCTTCAATTTTTCTTCTTTGAAATTCATAAATGGGGTCTGAATTAGAAGTAGATAACCCAGAAGAATCTGTTACAAGAAGCCTTACGTCTTTGAAATCAACCTCTTCTCTTATAATATCAACAGTTATACCCTCTTCTTCCATTACAATATTTCGCCTTTTTGTAATTCTATTAAAAAGTGTTGATTTACCTACAGAATAACGACCAATAATACTTACTTTAACCATTTTTTCCTTATAAAAAATAAATTTGTTATAATTAGAATAATTATATTATACAAGCAAGGAGAAAAGAAATATGGATTTAACTGAATTAAGTTTAGAAAGTTTTATAAATGCTCTTTCTGCAAGAGATTCTGTTCCTGGCGGTGGATCTGCTGCTGCAAGCGCTGGAGCCATGGGTGTTGCTCTTCTTTTAATGGTAGCAAAATATGCTGATGATCCTAGTAAACTTAAATCAATTATTGATGCATTAGAGGACGAGAAGAATAGTCTTATTTCGCTTATAAACAGGGATGCTGAAGCCTTTAAAAACGTTATACAAGCATACAAACTACCTAAAAATTCTGACGAAGAAAAAAAGTTAAGAGAAGAGAAAGTTCAGGCTGCTCTTAGAGAAGCAGCTGATGTTCCATATGATACTTTAAGAACTTCAGCTTTAGCAATTAAATATATAGAAATGTTAGAGGATGACTGCAAAAAAAATATGATAAGCGACCTCGGGGTTTCTGCCTCTCTGTTAAGATCCGCCATAGAAAGTGCTTATTTGAATGTTTTAATAAATGTGCCTTTAATCAGGGATAAAGAATTTGCTCAAGCTTTGCTTAAAGATGCAACAAGCATAAAGGTTAGTTCAATAAAAATCTTAGAGCATGTATTCATGAGAGTCGAAGACAGTCTTGGAAGCTCTTCCTGAATATTTGATTACTGAAGACAAGGTTTTGCAAGAACTATCAGAGGAGCTTTTTTTAAATATTGAAAATTGCTCTCTATGCCCTCACAAATGTGGAGTAAATAGACTATCAAATAAAACAGGTATATGTGGTGCTCCAGTTGATGCAGTAGTTGCAAGTTATGCAGTTCATATGGGTGAAGAACCCCCTATAAGTGGCATTAGTGGCTCAGGAACGATATTTTTTTCTTACTGTACTTTAAAGTGTATCTACTGTCAAAATTATCCTATTTCTCAGCTTTATAATGGGAAAAGCGTAACTTCCCAAGATTTAGCTCAAATAATGCTGTATTTACAAGAAAGGGGCTGCCATAATATAAATCTTGTTACGCCCACTCACTTTCTCCACTCAATTCTTCAAGCTCTAATAATTGCAAAAAAGAAAGGGCTTCATATACCAATAGTCTATAATACAAGTGGGTGGGAAAACCCAGAAATTATGAATATTCTTAAGTTTTTTGTGGATATATACCTTTCTGATGCAAGGTATAGCAATGATAAAATAGCTTTTGAATTTTCTAAAGCAAAAAATTATAGAGAGATTAACACAAAGGCACTAATCAAAATGAGAGAAAATCAACCAAAAGATTTGTTTTCTGAGGAAGGATTTTTTTTAAAAGGTCTAATAATTAGAATTCTCATACTACCAAATTATTCTGATGATGCAATAGAAACTTTAAAGAGAATAAAGGAAACTTTAGGAAATGAAGTTTACATAAGTTTAATGAGTCAATATTACCCCTGTTATAAGTCATTAGAAGATGCAAAACTTGGAAGAAGAATAACTAAAGAAGAATATTCAAAAGTTTTAAACTTTATGAAGAAATCAGGATTTGAATCAGGCTGGATACAAGAATATGAGCAGTAATAAACTCGTAAAATTACCATTAATTTTTAAAAAAATTAAAGAATGTAATTTGAGTATTATTTTTGAGCTTCAGTTAGAAAAGTACGGAGTGGAATTATTCATAGTTGGTGGTACTGTTAGAGACGCATTACTTAATTTATCAAAAAAGTTATTCGATCTCGATATTGTGGTTAAACCTGCAGAAGCAACATTGATGATTACTAATAAAATTTCTGATTTAATCGATGGATCCTTTTTTCCTCTTGATGAAGAAAGGCAAATTTACAGAATAATAAAGAAGGGCTGCCAGTTAGATATTACGGGAATTAGAGGAGAAACGCTAATTGATGATATGTTTCACAGAGATTTTTCAATAGATGCAATGAGTATATCTTTCGATGTATTGAAAGATAGTTTCAACTTTGGAAAAGATGAAGTTTATATTTCTGATTTTTTTGGCGGTATTGAGGATATATCGAAAAGATTAATAAGAGCACATAATCCAGAGGCTTTTAGGGAAGATCCATCAAGAATTCTCAGAGCATTCAGGTTGATGTCAGAAATTAATGGCAAAATCGACGAATATACCCTTTTTGAAATCGTAGAGGCAAAAGCATTGTTAAATACAGTTGCAAAAGAGAGAATAAGAGATGAATTTTTTAAGATATTAAATTATAGTGACAGCTCAAAGATTATAAGAGAGCTTCATGAAATGGGAATTCTATCTGAATTTTTTCCATTCATAGAATGGTTTGAAGAAATAGATAAAGAATATCCTGAATATGTTGATTTAGGAAATCACTCTCTTGATACATTGATGTATCTTGAAAAATTAATAAAAAGGATTGAAAGAGGAGAATTTGCGCATAGCGAGAAAATAAAAGATATATTAGAAAAAGAAGTTGTCCCAGAACACTCTATAAAATCATTGTTAAAGATAGCTTCACTTCTTCATGATATTGGAAAGCCGGAGACTTTATCATTTGAAGGTAAAAGAATGCGTTTTTTTAATCATGAGTTAGAGGGATCTAAACACGCTTCAAATTACCTTAAAGAACTTAAATTATCCAGTAAAGAAATCGAAATTGTTGAGAAATTAATAGTTCTACATATGAGACCTCACAATCTTTCATCTATTCCTGAGCTTACACCAAGATCAATGTACAGATTCTTTAGAGATACTGAAGATTTAGGAATACCACTTTTATTTCTTGCTCTTGCTGATGCTTATGCAACAAGGAAGTGTAAAATGGGGGAGCTTAAAGAGTATGAGCAATTTGTAAATACGATGGTCGACTACTTTTTTAAGCCTAAAGAAGTTCAATCAAAACCTTTGCTTAATGGTTACGAGTTAATGGAACTGCTCTCGCTAAAACCTTCTCCAAAAGTTGGAGAAATTTTGGAGGATCTAAAAGAGGCTCAAGCCCTCAATCTTGTAAAAACAAAGGAAGAAGCAGAAAATTACATCATTTCGAAATATAAAAAGCAATAAGAAGTTGATTCCCCGTTGTTACCCACAAATATAAATATTTAAATTTAGAGATTAAATGAGGAGATTCTTCGCTAATGCTCAGAATGACACCTCCACGTCATCCTGAGGGAGTGTCCTCTAAACGACCGAAGGATCTCTCCGCATGTCATTCCCGCGAAAGCGGGAATCCAGAGTACTAAGAATAGTTTGTTATTTCCATAAAGAATAGAATTCAAAAAGTAAAAAAAGTAGTTTACTAATAAATTGATTTCAGTTATAAACAAAAATTGGTCTGGATCCCCGATAAATGAGTTCGGGGATGACAAAAACAAATGAGGAGATTCTTCGCTTACGCTCAGAATGACGGAGGGGGCGACCGAAGGATCTCCCCGCATGTCATTCCATCGATTTTTCTTGTCATTCCCGCGTTTTCTTCTTGTCATTCAGAGCGATTGCGGGAATCCAACCATCCCCGTCACCCTGAGGAGCATATTTTACTTCGTAAGGATCTCCGCTCACCACCCCCGTCACCCTGAGGAGCATCTTTCCAGCGACGAAGGGTCTCAGTATTTTAATAGCAATGAATGACTATACTACTTATTAATAATGATTGTAAAAACAAAAAATAGTCTGGATCCCCGATAAATGAGTTCGGGGATGACAAAAACAAATGAGGAGATTCCTCAATATATGTGCAACAATACCACACTACGTAATGACACCCCCACGTCATCCTGAGGGAGTTTCTTATAAACGACCGAATGATCTCCTTCTTTTTACCCTCATGCGAAATAAGCTCAAAAGTGAATAAAAAATGAAAAGATTAGATGAGGAGATTCCTCAATATATGTGCAACAATACCACACTTCGGAATGACACCCCCACGTCATCCTGAGGGAGTGTCCTCTAAACGACCGAAGGATCTCTCCGCATGTCATTCCCGCGAAAGCGGGAATCCAGAGTACTAAGAATAGTTTGTTATTTCCATAAAGAATAGA